>JAZSAA010000321.1:0-9244 GCA_045601625.1 Clostridia bacterium
CCTGCCCGCCGCGCCGGGGGGGGAGCCTGGAAGGAGGATGGCGGCGCAGGCGCCCCCGCTACGGGAACGGCGAGGCAGGAGAGCCCGAGCGCGCTGGCGCGGGCGGTGGAGCGGGCGGCGACGGAGAAAGAAGCTCCCAAGGATCGATACTTCTATCATGCTGAGTCGGATTGTTGTTGGGTGTTGAAGGCTGGAGAGCCGATGCCCAATGATATTGATTCTCAGATTTCTATAGAAATCACTTACGAGGATTATCTGAAGCGAACGCAGACCACTCAGCCTGCGCAGACATCTGCGCCTACCGCAAGCGCTGCGGACGTCGGGACCATGTATGCAGGGCTGCCTGACGCGCTGGTGCGGATGATGCGGGAGGCCGGGGTCACGCCGAACGAGGTGCGCTATGTGATCGCGCAGAAGGGCGTCTATCCGGCGAACACGCCCTGGGCGGTGATCTGCGGGAACGAGCAGTTCATGCAGGGCTGGCTGATGCACCCGCAGGTTTGGCCGAAGGTGGTCGAGATGGCGAAGCAGATTCGGAACGAAGTGCCGTTTTAATCGCGTGTAAATGCGTTTTGATTGCGTGTAAATGCGTTTAATCAAGATCAATCAGAGAGCGAAAGGAGATTAATCAATATGGCCGACAGGATGTTTGACTGGAATGACGTGATCGAGAATGACAGCAGCTTTATTCTGCTGCCGGAGGGGCGGTATCCGTTTACGGTGGTGAGCTTCGAGCGGGCGGAGCACGCGGGGAGCGACAAGATCCCGCCGTGCAAGAAGGCCGTGCTGACCATCGAGCTGGACGGCGGTGCGCTGGGGACCACGCAGATCACCGAGAACCTGTTCCTGCACTCTCGGGCGGAGTGGAAACTGTGCGATTTTTTCACGTCCATCGGGCAGCGCAAGCGCGGCGAGCAGCTGCGCATGAACTGGCAGGCGGTTCCGGGGGCGCGGGGCTGGTGCGACGTGATCGTCAACGAGTACGACGAAAAGAAGGACGGCAAAAAGACCGGCAACAAGCGAAAAAACAACCGCGTGGACAGGTACGTGGACCCCGCGGACGTGCAGCAGGCCGCGCCCAGCGCGCCGGCGGGCGGTGGCGGGTTCACGCCGGGGGCGTTCTGATGGCCGGGAAGCTGCGCAACGATCTGACGGGACAGATTTACGGTTATCTGATCGTTCTATCCCGTTCAGATCGAACGGGCAACGGCAAAAAGCCGACCGTTATGTGGAATTGTCGATGCAAATGTGGAAAAATCATCGTGGTATCATCCAGCGGCTTGAAAAACAAGCACAATGTAAGCTGCGGATGCCAGAAGGTAAAACACATGGAATCATACAAGCCCAGGTCACGCCTGTACAACATTTGGAAATGTATGCGTCAGCGCTGCAATAATCCTCGCAACCCAAGCTATCCAAGATATGGCGGCAAGGGTGTACGGATATGTGAAGAGTGGACAGAATACAGCGTCTTTCGTGACTGGGCTTACGCAAACGGATATAGAGACGATTTGAGTATCAATAGAATCAATTCTTCCGGCAATTATTGCCCCGAAAATTGCCGCTGGACAAATGCAAAAGTTCAGTCGAACAACACCAACAGAAATCACTATATAGAGTTTCACGGTGAAAGACTGACTATTGCACAGATCGCAGACCGGCTTAACGTCTCTTATTCTACGATCCAACACCGTGTAAAACGAGGTCAACCGTTGGAGGTATAAATGGAACTCAGGACATATCAAATCGAATCCATTCAAGCCGTGGAGGCTGAATGGAATGAAGGACGCAAACGCACCCTGCTGGTCTTACCGACAGGGTGCGGGAAAACAATCGTTTTCTGCAAGATCGCCGAAAGAGCAGTAGCAAAAGGAGGTCGGGTATTGGTGCTGGCCCACCGGAGCGAGCTGCTGGACCAGGCGGCGGACAAGCTGCGCAAGTCCACGGGGCTGATGTGCGCCGTGGAGAAGGCGGAGGAGAGCTGCCTGGGGAGCTGGTTCCGGGTGGTGGTCGGCAGCGTGCAGACGCTTATGAGGCCGCAGCGGCTGGCGCAGTTCCCGGCGGGGTATTTTTCGGAGATAATTGTAGACGAAGCACATCATTGTTTAAGCGATAGTTACCAATATGTTCTATCTCATTTTGAATCAGCAAACGTATTGGGAGTTACAGCTACCGCAGAGCGTTCGGACATGCGCAACCTGGGGCAGTATTTTGACAGTCTGGCCTACGAGTACACACTGCCGAAGGCCATACGGGAGGGGTATCTGAGCCCCATCAAGGCGCTGACGGTGCCGCTGCGGCTGGACATCAGCCAGGTCGGCGTGGCGGCGGGGGATTACAAGGCGGCGGAGCTGGGTACGGCCTTGGAGCCGTATTTGGAACAGATCGCCTATCAAATGCAGAACTATTGCGCGGGGCGGCGTACGGTGGTGTTTTTGCCGCTTGTAGCCACCTCGCAGAAATTCCGGGACATACTGGTGGCCCATGGGTTCAGGGCCGCTGAGGTGAACGGCAACAGCGCGGACCGGGCCGACGTGCTGGCGGACTTTCAGGCGGGCAGGTATGACGTGCTATGCAACTCCATGCTGCTGACGGAGGGCTGGGACTGTCCGGCGGTGGACTGCATTATCGTATTGCGGCCCACGAAGAGCCGGAGCCTGTACTGCCAGATGGTGGGCCGGGGGACGCGGCTGGCCCCTGGGAAGGATTATCTGCTGCTGCTGGATTTCCTTTGGCACGTGGAGCGGCACGAGCTGTGCCGACCAGCAAGCCTGATCTGTGAGAGCGCGGACGTGGCGAAAAAGATGACGGAGAACCTGGAGGCGGCGGCGGGCTGCCCCGAGGACATCGAGGCGGCGGAGCAGCGGGCCAGCGCGGACGTGGTGGCCGAGCGGGAGGAAGCCCTGGCGAAGCAGCTGCGGGAGATGCGGCGGCGGAAGCAGCGGCTGGTGGATCCGCTGCAGTTTGAGATGAGTATACAGGCCGAGGATTTGTCCGGGTATGTGCCGGCCTTCGGCTGGGAGGCCGAGGCGCCCACGGACGGCCAGAAGGAACGGCTGGAGAAGTGGGGCATACTGCCCGACGAGATCGACAGCGCGGGGAAGGCCTCGAAGCTGTTGGACCGGCTGATGAAGCGCCGGGACGCGGGTCTGACCACGCCGAAGCAGATACGGTTTCTGGAGGGCAGGGGCTTCCAGCACGTGGGGACGTGGACGTTTGACAGCGCGAAGAGTCTGATCGACAGGATCGCCGCCAACGGGTGGCGGACGCCGAAGGGGATTGTGCCGCAGAGCTATGTGCCGGAGCTGACGCAGACGCCGGACGGGCGGCTGGTAAAAGGATTTGAGTGGGGAGGCGAGGTTGGATGACGCGGGAAGAGATCATCAAGGGGCTGGAAGTAATTCTTGAAGAGACAGCCGACATGTTTTACCGTTCAACCATACAAGACGCCCTTGCGTTGATAAACGGGCAAAAAGCCCGGCTGGTGACCTATGAGGACTTTCACAGCGGGCGCGAGGACGGCGGCGAGGCGATACCGTGCTGGAAAGAGGCGAGGAGCAAGACCCGGCGAAGCGGATGGGCCGTGATCGTGTATGGAAAGATGCTGCAAGATATGGAGATGGGCGTGGCGCGATACTGGACGGCGAGGCCGACAGACGAACAGATGCGGGAGGAAGCATGGCCCGGCGCGTGATTGAGGGACAGATCGGGATGTTTGACGAGGGGGAAGGGGACGTAGGGGGCCACCTCTTCCGTCACGGCTTCGCCGTGCCACCTTCCCCTCAAGGGGAAGGCTTGAAAAGCGAGGGCGAGGCGCGGGTGCTGACACTGGCGGAGATCGAGAACCTTGAGCCGTTCAGGGTTGTGGTGTGGATCGAAATTCTGGACGACGGACTGGGGGCCACGACGAATCCGGCACGTGCTTTTTTGAGACTGTTTCAGGCGACGTTTCAGACCGTAGGGATTCCATACAAGACAGAGCGCAAGCATTATCATTTTTCATACACCTATACTGACGACAGGAAATACTATCACTGGCGGATTGGCGAGTTTTACGGACAGACGTGGCGGGTATGGGACAAATGTCCCACCGAGGCGCAGAGAAGGGAGACGCCGTGGCTGAGTACGAAATGACCATGGGCGGGTGCGGGCCGTGCGTGTGCAAAAAATGCCTGCTGTGGTGGTCGGCGCGATGCCCACGGGGCGGTTGCTGGGACGAATGGCGGGCGGTGCATGAGCCATGGCCGGGGCCGATTCGCAGGCAGTGGACGGATTGGGACAAGCCCGGCGAACAGGCCCACTGGTGCCGGGGCGGGACGTGCTATGCGGCGCCGGCCTGCCCGGATTACATCGAGTATGAGGCGGACAAGACCATCGTGCAGGACTGTTTGGAGGGCGTGGTTGTGAAATACCAGGACGGCTATATCCAGTGCAGCATGATCGACGTGATGGGCTGCGAGGAATGCTACAGGAGATTCGAGGCAAGGACCGAAGGGGATTGATGATTATAGGCAACAGCGCGGAAAGGGGCCGCTGCAAGTTCTGCGGCGGGGATCTGAACGGGCGCGGCGAGTGGCGCGCGTGTACGACATGCGGCAAATACTGCATGACTAAATGCGCGGGCGCTGGAGATGGCCGGACCTGGCACAAGGCGCCCTGCGTCACCTGCGCCCATAACCCGTATCAGATCAGGCACAAATGGAACGGCAAGGAATGGGTACTGTGAAACGAACAGGAGGCGGAAACGTGGACAACGTGAGAGAAAAGATACTGCGGGCGGCGATTGATCGGTATGGGCGCGGGACACAGCAGTTCAAGGCCATCGAGGAGCTGAGCGAGCTGATCCGGGCGCTGGCGCGGTTCGACGACGAGAACATCGCCGAGGAGATGGCCGACGTGCGCATCATGCTTGACCAGCTGGAGCTGATCTTCCGAAACGGCTATAAGGTGGCCCGGTATGAAGTCCAGAAGCTGCGGCGGCTGGACGCGCGGGTTCATGCGGCGGACGTAATCGGGGAGGAATCGAAAGAAAGGCGCGAGACAAGAGAGGGGAAGGCTTTGGGGAACCGGCGTCGCTGCGGGAGGAAATGCGATGAGTAGAGGCGGACGGAAGCCGGTACGGCACATGATCGACGGGCGGGAGATGACCGTGGCGGAGATCGCCGACATGCTGGGAATCACCCAGGGCGCGCTGGAAAGCCGCCGCAGCAAATTGGGGCGGCCATCCTATCAGGTCATCGTGAACATGTACAGAGAGAACCAGTTCGGCAATGCCCACGACCGGAGCCCCCGGCACATGGTGGACGGGCAATGGATGAGCCGGAAGCAGATTGCGCAGATGCTGGGCGTGACGCCCCATACCCTTGCCAACTGGCTGTATACACACCCGAAGCAGGACATGCGCGCGGCGATCAGCTACTACAGGCAGCGCCAGACTGACGAGTTGAAGCGCGGGCACGGCACAGATGGCAGGCCGCCTAGGCTGTACAAGGTCGGCAAGCGCATGATCTCGGTGCCGCAGGTGATGCGGATGTTCGGCGTGTGCCATTCGGCGGTGCATTATGTTCTGAAAAAGCGCGGGGGCGACATGGCCGCGACGATCCGGCATTACAGGGAGCGGGAGGCCCGGCGGAAGCGGAAGGCGGAGAAGGAGATCATGCGCATACTGGGGTTTTGAGGGGAAGGCTTTGTGGGGAAGCCGGTGGAAAAGTGAAAGGATGGCGTATATGAGCACGGTTATAGGTAGTTTTGTCGACAATCTGCGCCTGTGTGCGGAGAATGGCAGGGCGCTGGAGATGTCGGTTTGCGATACACGGGAATTGGCGCGGGCGCTGGCGGACTATGACTTCGACGAGAATCGGAGAATCACAAGGGAAACGGTCGAAGACATCATCGTGAACGCAGTCAACAGCGCCATTTTCAGCCTGGACAGTCAGATCACGGATGAATGCATTCAACGCATATTCGGCGACAGATCGAGGGTACAGAGATGAGCGAAAGCAAATACGACATCCTGGGCGAGGTATTGCCCGCCATTGACCCGGCGGTGCTGAGCTATCAGCAGTGGGTGGACGTGGGGTTTGCGCTGAAGGACGGCGGGTTCACGGCCCAGGACTGGGAGCAGTGGAGCGCCCGGGATGTGAAGCGGTACCATCCCGGCGAGTGCGCGAAGAAGTGGAACACGATCCGGGCCAGCGGCGTGACGCTGGGGACGCTGGTGAAATATGCTAGGGACCAGGGGTGGACGCCGGCGAGGGCGGCGCGGGAGGACCGGGCGTATGGCTGGGACGACGTGATCGGCGGCGGGGGCGACCTAACCGTGGTGGACAACCCGGACCAGGTGGAGCAGCACCCGCTGCCGGAGCCCGAGGAATGGCATCCGGGGAAGCAACTGATCCGGTATCTGGAGCTGTTGTTCTCGCCCGACGAGCTGGTGGGGTATGTGACATCGGTGTGGTATTCGGCGGACAAGGAGAAGTGGATGCCGGACAAGGGCATTTACAACCGGACGGCGGGGGACCTGATCGCGGACATATCCAGGCACGGGGACGACCTGGGCGCGGCCATCGGCGACACGAAGCCGGAGGCGGGGGCGTGGATCCGGTTCAACCCGCTGGACGGCAACGGGGTGCGGAACGAGAATGTCACCGAGTACCGGTATGCGCTGGTGGAAAGCGACAGCATACCGGTGGAGCAGCAGTATGCCTTATACAAAGCCATGGAGCTGCCGGTGCGGGTGATGGTTCACAGCGGCGGAAAGAGCCTCCACGCCATCGTGCACATCGGGGCGCGGGACTATGCGGAGTATCGGGAACGGGTGGCTTACCTCTACAAGGTGTGCGCGGCGAACGGTTTGCAGGTGGACGGGCAGAACAAGAACCCGTCGAGGCTGTCCCGGATGCCGGGCATACTGCGGGACGGGAAGCGGCAGTACATCGTCGCGGAGAACACGGGCAAGGCCAGCTTTGAAGAGTGGCGGGAGTACGTGGAGGCGCTGAACGACGATCTGCCCGACCCTGAGAACCTGGCGGACGTGTGGGACAAAATGCCGGAACTGTCGCCGCCGTTGATCGAGGGCGTACTGAGGCAGGGGCACAAGCTGCTGCTGGCTGGGCCCAGCAAGGCGGGCAAGAGTTTCGCGCTGCTGGAGCTGTGCGTGAGTATCGCCGAGGGCAGGCCGTGGATGGGGTTTGGATGCGCCCAGGGACGGGTGCTGTATGTGAATCTGGAGCTGGACCGGGCGAGCTGTTTGAACCGTCTGAGGGACGTGTATGAGGCTATGGGCTTGTTGAACGCGGTCGGCCAGAGCTCCGAGCGAAGCGAGGATGAGGGCCGAGGTCATCGGCTGACCCGGCCCGAAACCCAAGGCCGGCGGCGATTGCCGCCTGGGCTTGGGGCGATAGACGTGTGGAATCTGAGGGGGGCGGCGGTGCCGATGGACAGGCTGGCGCCGAAGCTGATCCGGCGGGCACAGAAAAAAGGATATATCGCGGTGATCATCGACCCGATTTATAAGGTCATCACCGGCGACGAGAACAGCGCCGACCAGATGGCGAAGTTCTGCAACCAGTTTGATTTGATCTGTTCGCGGCTGGGGTGCGCGGTGATCTACTGCCACCATCATTCAAAAGGCGCGCAGGGCGGCAAGAACGCCATGGACCGGGCCAGCGGTTCGGGGGTGTTCGCCAGGGACCCGGACGCGCTGCTGGACATGATCGAGCTGCCGGTGAGCGAGGCACTGGCGAAGGCCGAGGCGGACCGCGCCGTGCGGGAGCTGTGCGTCGATATGCTGGGGAAATCCATCATGGGGATCGACCCGGACGCGGCGCTGAGCCAGGACGACCAGTGCAGCGCCGTGCGGACGCTGGCGGCCTGCGAACGGCTGCTGGCCCCGTTCGAGTATGCGGCGCTGCTGAAGCGGATCGGGGCGGCGAAAGCGCGGCTGGGGAAGCGCACAGCGTGGCGGATTGAGGGGACGCTGCGGGAGTTCGAGCGGTTTGCGCCGGTGAATGTGTGGTTTGACTATCCGGTGCATGTGGCGGACCGGGCGGGGGTGCTGGGGGACGTGAGGCCGGAGGACGAATATCAGCGGCAGAAGCGCGAGCGCGGCGTGGCCAGCAACCAGGCGCGGGCGCGTGACCGGGCACAGGAACGGGTGGCGAAGATCGAAAACGCCATACAGCTGTTGGGCGGCCTTGGGGCCGTCACCACCCCGGCGCTGTACCAGTATTTCCAGGGCACGGCGAGCAAGCAGACCGTGAAGGGCTGGCTGCGGGAGGCCGGGTACCGGGGCGGCGCGAAGCCCCCGTATCTGCTGGAAGCGGCCGAAGGCGGGGAGGATATGAAAGACTGAAAATACAGACTTTTATATCCCGCCTGACGCGAAGCGAGGCAGGGGGATATAAAAGGCTATATACAGACTTATAGGACTGGGGTAAAAAAGGGGACCCCCTAAAGGGGGTCATAGATACCCCTTTAGGGGGGTTCCCCCCTCTTACCCAGAAGAGACATTGGAGAGGAGATGGAGATATGCTGACACCCAGGGAGAACGTGATTGAGTTCTTCTTGCCGATGGTGCCGCCGACGGTGACGCATCAGGAACACGAGTTCAGGATCGTCAAGGGGCGGGTGGTGGTGTACGACCCGCCGAGACTGAAGGATGCGCGGCGGAAGTTCACCGATCTGCTGCTGGCGCAGAAGCACCGGATGCCGGGATGGGATTTTATCTTTCCGCTGGAGGGCCCGCTGCGGCTGGTGACGAAGTGGATATGGCCCTGTGATTACATTGTGGGCGAGATGCACGCGGACGGCGAGTGGAAGGTGACGAAGCCGGATACAGACAACCTGATCAAGCTGTTCAAGGATTGCATGACGCGCACGCACTACTGGCAGGACGACGCTCAGGTGTGCAGCGAGATCACCGAGAAATTCTGGGCGGAGAGGCCGGGGATTTACGTGCGGGTAGAGCAGATCGGAGATGGCGATGGGCGCTGACGGTTTTACGATTAAGACGCCGGACGGGCGGGCGCTGCGGTTTGAGCCGGCGGCGCTGGACGTGGAGGTCGTGGACGTGTGGCCGCCCGGGCGACTGTCTCAGGCGGAGAAGGACGCCTACGACGCCCTGGCCTCGGCGGGGCGAATACGGCCTGTGCGGGTGGACCGGGACGGCGTCGGGCGGGTATATGTGCGGTATATGGCGGACATCCCGGGGCAGTGGATTCGCAAGGAGCTGCGGGAAGCGAAA
>JAZSAA010000322.1:0-10379 GCA_045601625.1 Clostridia bacterium
CCTTCGCCGCGTCGCCCCGGCTGCCCTCGCCCACGGTTCCGCCGTCGGCCAGGGCGTCGCAGAGGGCGCGGTAGGCGTCCACGCCCAGCGCCGCCAGGGCCGCCTCGACCTGGTCCGCGCCCGCCGCCGTCACCCCAGGCGCGTCCACACCGGGCACGTCCACATCGGGAATCTCGGGCACCTCGATCTTCGGCGTTTTCGTCGGGGCCGCCGTGGGCACCTCCGGCACGTCGATCTCTTCGATCTCCGGTACCTCGATGGGCGGCACGGTGGGCACGGCGATGTGGGGCACGCTGAACCGGGTCATATCGTCCTGCTCCGCCAGGACCGCCAGGCCGCACGCCAGCAGCGCCGCGGCCAGCAGGACTGAAAGCAGCTTCTTCATGGTTGGACCTCCCTGTACATATCTTTGTCAACGATATTATAACAGAAAGCAAGCGCCAAAAGGGATGCAATATGCACACTTTTGGCGTTTTCAATTTATTTTTGTGAGATTATAAACGGGCTATTCCACGCGCACTGCGAAGGGCACATCCCCCAGCGCCTCCACCAGGGGCAGCATGTCCTGGCTGACGACGAGCTCCTTCAGCATGGGCAGGCCCAGGAGGGGGCTCAGGTCCTTCGCTGGAATGGAGGCGATGTTCAACGACGTCAACCCCGCGTGGACCGCGATGGGCGACAGGTCCGAAACGGCGGTATGGCAGATGCTCAGGCCCTGCAGCCCGATCACGCCGCTGAGGGCGTTCAGATCCGTCAACCCCGTCCAGGATACGCTCAGCGAATGGATGTTCTTGCCGCTGAGGAAGTTGTAGCTTTGGGTGGGATTGGAGATGTCCAGGTAATCGAAATTGCCCAGCCGTTCGAGCAACGAGGGGTCATAACTGCGCACGCCGCACAGGTCCAGGAAGGCCAGGCCGGGACATGCCTCCAGCGGCGACAGGTCCCGCACCGGGTTGTCGTTCAGCCCCACGTAGGTCAGCCGGTCGTTTCCCGCCAGCGGCGTGATGTCCTCGATGTTGTTGTGCTTGAACTCCACCTTGTCCACGAATTCCAGCCCGGTAAGCGCCGATATGTCCCTGAGGTCCTGGGCCACGACGCACACCTGCCGAAGGTTGGGCAGCAGGGCGATGTCGTCCAGGCTTTGGATGCTTCCCCGGGTGGGCCTGTCGTCGGCGTACCACTGGTTGATGGCCGGATAGAAGCTGTCGGAATCGGGATACGCCCGGTCGGCCACGATGTAGATGCCCTCGACCTCGCCCAGCCGGTCCCGCGTCAGCGGTTCGCCGTCTGCAAGCCCCAGGTTCAACCGCGCCGCCTGCTCGATCAGCGGCTGGCTGAACGTCACCGCCTGGGCCGCGCGGCGGGACAGCCGCATGCCCAGCAGCGCCGCGGCGGCGACGGCGCACGCCGCGACGACGGCAACCACGGCATACCGCGCCCGCCGGACGCCTGGCTTGCAGCCCGTCAGCGCCCTCCGGACCTGGGTCACGGAGGCGTAGCGCTTCCGGGGATCGAAGGCCGTACACCGGGCGATGACCCGGTCCAGCGGCGTCGATGGACGCTTCGGCAGCTCCATGTCGCCCCGCTGCAGCCAGTTCAGCAGCATGCCCAAGGCGAAGATGTCCGATCGGGCGTCGGTTTGGGCGAAGCCGTACTGCTCCGGCGGCGCGAAGCCCTGGGTGCCGAACACCAGCGTGTCGCTGCCCGCGGCGGAGGTCCGGCTGTCGTTCTCGGTGCCGGAGGCCACCCTGGAGATCCCGAAGTCGATCAGCACCGCCTGGCCGTCCGGGCGAACGACCACGTTCCGGGGCTTGATGTCCCGGTGGATCACCGGCGGCACGTTGCCGTGCAGCGCCGCGAGCTGGTCGCAGAGCTGGATGCCGATGTCGATGGCCCTCTCCCGCGCGCGGTCCGCCTCCTCGGCCAGCGTCCGGCCCGGCACGTATTCCCGCAGCACGCAGCGCATGGCCTCGCCCCTGTACTCCGCGATGAAGCGGGGCATCGGCGGGGCGTCCAGCGCGCGAAGGGGCTGGGGCTCGGACCGGTCGTAGAGCGGGCTTTCCCGCAGGAAGCACTTGACCACGACCAGCGCGTCCCCCGCCCGCTCCCGGGCCAGCAGCGTGCGACTGTCCCCCTTGTCGCAGAAGCACTCCAGCAGCTCGTAGCGCGCCGTCAGCTCCGCGGGATATTCCTGCTCCACGGCATTGGGCAGGACGATGTCAATCCTGCTGTTCAAAACTGCGGACACCTCCCAGCGGCGTCATTTCGTAGCGCTCCAGAAGCTCCTGGACCTCGAACAGGCTCATCGACTTGCCCAGCGCGAACAGCACGACCACATCCCGCCGCAGCCGGGGATACAGCGGGTTCTTGCCCGCCAGGCGCAGCAGCTTCTGGGTCTGGTCCACGTCCAGGCCCAAGCCGAAGGCCAGCTGCAGCACCTTGTCCCTGGAGGGCTTGCGGGTGCCGTTGAACAGCTGGTGGCCGTAGGACCGGTCGATCTGCGCTCTGCGGATCACCTGCTCCGGCACCGCGCCCTTCTCGCGGCACAGCGCATTCAAGCATTCGCAAAATCCCCCGTCCTCCATGGACGGCGCGTTTTGCTTCAATACGTCTTCCACATTGTTGGCCTTGAAGATCCTCCGCATCAGCGTATCCGTTCGCAGCCGCATCGGTCTGGCCATGTCCAGGCCCCCTTTTCCAAGTATAATGTGTATTATATATTAAAATCGCATTATAGGCAAGTATGCAAATTGCATCCATAATTTGAATTGCGCGGAATGCGCGGACGTGGTATAATTGTGGGAGAGATAGATTCTGATTTGTCGCTGAGGCGACAAATCAGAATTCAGTATTTAGTATTTAGTATTTAGCATTTAGTGGTTAGTGGAGGAGAAAATCCTAACGGATTTTTTTGATTTAAGGACCAAGAAACGTTGTAATCTCTGCCGTTTCCCTATAATAAAACAAATCCCGCAGGGACTTGTACCGCCACTAAATACTAACCACTAAATACTAAATACTCAAATTCTGATTTATCGAGCCCAGCTCGATAAATCAGAACTTGCATGCAACAAAACAGTCACCGCTATTCCTTCTTCTCCTCCTGCACGAATTGCACCGAATTCAGCATGTAGCGCATCACGCGCTCCATGGCGGTGTAGTCGTCGTAGGAGGCGCTGAAGTGGAACACGTACAGCACCCGGCCCACGGACTGGCCGATGACGAAGCCCTTCACCTCCGTCTCGCCGGAATAGGCGAGGTAGGTGTTGGACATGGCCTGCTTGCCCATGAACGTGTCCTCGAAATTGGGGGTGCCCAGCTGGAAGGTGTTGGCGTCGTACTGCTTGCGGATGACACGCACGAAACTGGTCAGCTCGTCGGTCATCACGTTGCCCTCCGGGGAGTGGACCAGCTGTTTGGCGGAGATGGCCACCCTGGCCGGGAACTCGCCGGCCTCCACCGCCTCCCGGTAGCACACCGTGTAGATTCCCGGCACGTTGACCCAGTCCGAGGGGTAGTTGAAGGTCAGCTTCAGATCGGGGTCGCTGAGGGCGCTGTAGGACAGCGTATAGGGGTCGATCAGGCTGCCGCCGGACCTGGGCGTGGGGTTCTGGTCGGGCGACGGGGCGTCCTCCGATGCGTCGGCGTCCTCCGTCCCGTTGATCAGCGCGTCCATGCTGTAGTAATCGCCGTCGTCGTCATCATCGTCGTCATCGACGTAATCGTCGTCTGCGACGCCCTCAGCGGGCTGCACGGGGGCGAGGGTGGGCATGTCGGCCAGGGCCTGGCTCTGGTCCTCCTCGCCGTGGCCGCCCTCCTCGGGCACGGGGGTCACCTCCGGGTTCCCCGCGGGGGCACCCTGGGCGGTTCCGGCGCTTTCCGGAGCGGATCTCCTGCTGCAGCCCGTCAGCGCGCAGCCGCACAGGGCGCACGCCAGCAGCGCGCACAATAGCTTCTTCAATGTATTATCCTCCGGTGGGCGCTTATTTGGCCTCGGTGTCGCCGTGGAGCGCGATCTGCTCGTTCAGCAGGTCGATGTCGCCGCAGCCGTGGCTGATCATCACGTCGCCCGCCTGCCAGTGGGCGCGCAGGTAGGCCTCGGCGTCGTCGAAGGTGGGCGTCAGCACGGCGTCCACGCCGCGGTCGCGCAGGGGACCGATCAGCATTTCGGATTTGATGTCCCCCGGGTCCACCTCCCGCGCGCCCATGATGTCGGTGATCAGCACCCTGTCGGCTGTGTCGAAGGTCTCCAGGAACTGGTTGAACAGCGTCTTGGTGCGGGAATAGGTGTGGGGCTGCCAGACCGACCACAGGGTCTTGTGGGGCTGTAGCGCGGCGATCTTAAGCGCGTTTTTGATCTCGGCGGGGTTGTGGCCGTAGTCGGTGTAGCAGCGCACGCCGTCGGTGACGCTGGTCAGCTCGCAGCGCCGGTGGGCGCCGATGAAGCTGCCCAGGCCCTCGGCCACCTTCGCCATATCCAGCCCCCGGATGTGGGCGGCGCAGATGACGGCCAGCGCGTCCAGCATGTTGGCTTCGCTGGCCACGTTCAGGTGGAAGTCGCCCAGCGCCTCGCCGTTCAGCGTGGCGGTGAAGGCGGCGCAGCCGTGCTCGTCGTAGCGCAGGTTTGCCGGACGCACCATGCACTGTTCGCCCAGGCCGTAGGTCATGGAATGGCATGCGGCGTTCTCGCATACCCGGCGGGCACGGAAATCGTCGCCCCAGGCGATGCACCAGCCGGACTCGGGTACCAGCGCCGCGAATTTGGCGAAGGCGTTCTCGATGTCGTCGATGTCCTTGTAGTAGTCCAGGTGGTCCTCGTCCACATTCAGGATGACGGCGATGGTCGGCTTGAAGTGCAGGAAGCTGGAGTTGTACTCGCAGGCCTCGCAGATGAAGTCATGGTGGTCGCCGCCGGCCCGGGTGGAGCCGCCGATGAAGTCCAGCTCGCCGCCGATGTGGATGGTGGGGTCGGCACCGGCCTGTAAGAAGGCCTGGGCCATCATCGACGTGGTGGTGGTCTTGCCGTGGGTGCCGCTGATGGCCACCGCGAAGGGATAGCCCTCCATCAGCTGGCCGATCAGGTCGCAGCGCTCGATCTGGGGGATGCCCAGCCGCACGGCCTCCCGGCGCTCGGGGTTGTCCGCGCCGATGGCGGCGGAATAGACGATCACGTCCGCGCCGCGAAGGTTCGCCGCGTCGTGGCCGATGGCCACCGGGATGCCCTGTTCCTCCAGGTGTTCGGTCTTGTGGGTTTTGATGTGGTCCGAGCCGGTGACGGCATAGCCCTTCTGCTTTAGGTAGCCGGCCAGGCCCGACATCGAGCTTCCGCCGATGCCGATGAAATGGACGTGGCCATGGGGATAATCGTATATATTCGCGGTCATCGTTTTCCCTCCATTGTGGGGCGCGCGTAGCGCGCGCCACCCGGTCCCTTCTATTATAAAGCAAATGTGAAGCGCCTGCAAGCGCAACCTGGGGCCGAGGGGGAAATGAAGGTTAAAACTTGGGGCCATTTACCCGATTTTGCAGAAATCAGGCGAAAAGCTAACAAACCCGAATTATAATGGGGACAAACAATGAAAATATTCGGAATTGAGGCACGGACGCATGGATAAGATCAAGCGCAACGAGCGCCTGGGCGCGCTCACCAGGATACTGATGGACACACCCAACCGCATTCATACGCTCGGCGAATTCTGCGAGCTGTTCGGGGCCGCGAAGTCCACCATCAGCGAGGATATCGACCTGGTCAGCGCCTCCCTGGCCCGCTTCGACCTGGGCCAGGTGGAGACGGTGGCCGGCGCGGCGGGAGGCGTGCGCTACCGCGCGGTACCCAGCCCCGCCCGGGTGCGCAAATCCCTGGACGAGGTGGCCCAGCGACTCTCCGAGCCCGGACGCATGCTGCCCGGCGGCTTCCTGTACACCTCGGATATCACCGCGGAGGGCAGCGTCGCCCAGCAGATGGGGGAGATCCTCGCCGCCCAGTACTACGACAGCAAGCCCCACTTCGTGCTGACCATGGAGACCAAGAGCATCCCCATCGCGCTGATGACGGCGCGGATGCTGGACGTGCCTCTGGTCATCGCCCGCCGCGACAGCCGCGCCTACGAGGGCAGCGCAGTGAAGATCAACTACATCGCCGGGGGCAACGACCGCATCGAGACCATGGCCCTGACCCGGCGGGCGGTCAGCCCCGGCCAGCGCGCCCTGATCGTGGACGACTTTATGAAGGGCGGCGGCACCCTCCAGGGCATGGTGGACCTGATGCGGGAATTCCTGGCCGAGGTGGTGGGCGTCTGCGTGATGATTGCCACTGCCAAGCCCGAGGCGAAGCGGGTGGAAAACGTGCGCTCGCTGCTGATACTGGAGGGCTTCGACCCGGTCACTGGCCGGGCAAACATCCATCCCGCGGAGGAATTTCGCTGAATTGGTCCCGGAAATAGAATTGTGACATAATTGTCATTGCCTTTGGACGAAAAATCGTATATAATAATGAGTTGAAGGAAGAAATGAGGGAGGTTATTACATGAGCAAAGTCGTCGTGGTGGATCATCCCCTTGTACAGCATAAATTGACCCTGATGCGCGATAAGGATTGCGGCAACAAGGATTTCCGCCAGCTGCTGGAGGAGATCACCATGCTGATGGGCTACGAGGTCACCCGCGATCTTCCCATGGAGGAGATCGAGATCGAAACCCCCATCAAAAAGTGCAAATCCAGGATCATCGCCGGCAAGAAGCTGGGCATCGTGCCGATCCTGCGCGCCGGCCTGGGCATGGTCAACGGCATGTTGGCCCTGGTGCCCACGGCCAAGGTGGGCCACATCGGCCTGTACCGCGATCCCCAGACCCACAAGCCCGTGGAATACTACTGCAAGCTGCCCTACGACGTGGCCGAGCGCGACCTGATCGTCGTGGACCCGATGCTGGCCACCGGCGGCTCCTCCGTGGCCGCCATCGACTTCATCAAGCAGCGCGGCTGCAAGTCTGTGACGCTGATGTGCCTGGTGGGCTGCCCCGAGGGCGTGGAAGCGGTGCAGAAGGCGCACCCGGATGTGGACATCTACATCGCCGCCATCGATGAAAAGCTGAACGAGAACAAGTACATCGTGCCCGGCCTGGGCGACGCAGGCGACCGCCTGTACGGCACGAAGTAGATTTCGGATTACCCATGAATATGACCCGCGCGCACGAGGGCATGAGAACGTCACGGCGCGCGGGCCGATTTATGTACGGGAGGCACTATGTCAGAATACGCGAATCCCTCCGCCGAGCTGCGGGCCAGGGTGGCCCTGGAGAAGCACCGTTTTCACAACACCCACAGCCTGGGCCAGAACTTCCTGCTGTCGGAGAGTCTCCTTGAGGGGCTGCTGGACGCCGCGGAGATCGGCCCGGAGGACTGCGTGCTGGAGATCGGCCCCGGCGCGGGCCTGATGACGGCACTGCTGGCCCGGCGGTGCAGGCAGGTGCTGGCGGTGGAGCTGGACAGGGACCTGGAGCCGGTGCTCACGGACGTGCTGGCGGGCGTTGACAACGTCCGCGTTCACTACGGCGACATCCTCAAAACCGACGTGATGTCGCTGGTGGGGGATGCCCTGGGCAGTGGGGATTACCGGGTGGTGGCGAACCTGCCCTATTACATCACCGCCGACATCCTGCTGAAGCTGACGTCGCTGTCCCGGCCGCCGGAGAGCGTCTGCATCATGGTGCAGAAGGAGGCCGCAGAGCGCATCATGTCCGAACCGGGCAGCAAGCAGTGGTGCGCCCTGGCGGCAGAGCTGCAATACTACGGGCAGGCGCGGGTGCTGGCCGAGGTGCCCGCCGAGGCCTTCGCCCCGCCGCCCCACGTGAGCAGCTGCTTCATCCGCATCGACCGGCATCGGACGCCCGTCGTCTCGCCAAGGGACGCGCAGCTCTATCGCAGGCTGATCCGCGCCGCTTTTGCCATGCGCCGCAAGACCCTGGCGAACAACCTGAAGGCGTCCTTCGGGCTGGACCAGCAGCAGGCGAAGGCCGTGCTGGCGGCGGCGGGCGTGGACGAGCGGGTGAGGGGGGAGGCCCTGAGCCTCGAGGCGCTGTGCCGGGTGGCGGACGCCATATCTGAGTTCGGCGGATAATATCCGCGGATATATTGCATTCTGTCCTGGAATATGTTATGATATGATTAAAGGAGGCGGGGCACTTGGAGAGACAGGAAGGGCGTTCGGAGCAGTTCATGAAGCTGTTTCGCAAGCTGGAGGGCCTGCTGGAAAGGCGCTACAGCGGCAAGAAGGTGTCCTCCAGCGTGGTCATGGAATACCTCCACGACCCGGACAGCGCCCCGTGCAGGTCGGACCTGGATATGTGCCGGGAGATCCGGAACCTGCTGGCCCACAACAATGACGAAGACGGACAGCCGGTGATCGAGCCCTCCCAGGGGGTGCTGGACCTTTTGAGCACCATCGTGGACTACGTGCAGCGCCCGCGCCTGGCTGTGGATTACGGCACGCCGGGGGACGACATCATGTTCGCCCATCCCAATGATTCCGCCCTTGACGTGATGCGCCACATGTTGCGCATGGGCTATTCCCACGTGCCCGTGCGGGACAAGACGGGGCTGGTGGGCGTATTCAGCGCCGGGGCTCTGATGAGCTTCGTCAGTGATAACGGCTTCGAGGCCCTGTCGGACGACCTGCGCATCGGCGATCTGAAAAAGGCGCTGTGTATCGACAACGAGCGCACCGACAAATACCTGTTCTTCGACCCCACAGTCACGCTGACGACGGTGCGCATGGCCTTTGAGAAGCCGCTGGAGCGCAATCGTCGCCTGGCGGTGGTGTTCATCACCGAGGACGGCGGCCTGCATTCCCAGGTGCTGGCCATGCTCACGCCCTGGGACGCGCTGAAGGACAGACAGTAGAGGGAGAACCGTATGGAACAGAAAACACCGGCGGTGGCCAAGGTCAAGATCGAAGTGCGGCCCATGAACGTCGGTATCAACTACGCCATGGAGGAGCTGCGGCGGGAATACGCCCAGATCAAGGGCATCTACGAAGCCGCGATCCGCGAGATCAACGCCCGACTGCAGACGCTGGACAGCGAATTTTCCTTCAAATACATGCACAACCCCATCCACCACATGGAGAGCCGGGTTAAGACCCTGGGCAGCATCGTGCGCAAGCTGCACAGCCTGGGCTATCCCATCTCCATCTCCTGCGCGAAGAAGACGCTGCACGATATCGCGGGGGTGCGGGTGGTGTGCCGCTATGTGGACGACATCTACCGTATCGCCGACCTGCTGCTGGCCCAGGACGACATTTCGCTGATCCTGGAGAAGAATTACATCAAAAACCCGAAGCCCAACGGCTACCGAAGCCTGCACATCGTGGTGGACGTGCCGGTGTACGTGTCCCAGGGCAAGCTGTATATCCCCGTGGAGATCCAGATCCGCACCGTCGCCATGGACTTCTGGGCCACGCTGGAGCACGGCATCCGCTACAAGGCTCCCGCCGAGGTGCCCCAGTCCATCGTGGACGAGCTGCGCGCCTGTGCCGACGTGATCACCGAGACCGACTACAAGATGCAGGAGATCTTCAAGGCCCTGCAAATGGTGAACGACAAGGCCGACGAAACCCCCGAGAGCATCGTCGAGGCCGAGGAAGGCGGGAAGGGAAGAGGGCAGTGAGACCGAGAGAGTATTCGAGTTCGGTTGGTAAATTCTGAATTGGCGGGGAGACGGAACCCCTCCGCCGCTACGCGGCACCGTCCACGGGCCGGCAGGCCCTCGTTTGTATTGAAGGGGGACCTGTCCCCCTTCAAACGGGCGTCAGCCCGACAAATCAGAATATCCACATCAATAGAATACCCAACTCCCATAAAAAACCACTCCCATTTAAAAACCGGGTGCGAGTTGAACTCGCACCCGATAATATTTGGGATTATCCGCTTACAGCTGGGGGCCGGCGGCGACCAGGGCCTTGCCCGCCGCGTTGCTCTCGTACTTGACGAAGTTCTTGATGAAGCGGCCGGCCAGATCCTTGGCCTTGGCGTCCCACTCGGAGGCGTCCTTGTAGGTGTCGCGGGGATCCAGGATGCCGGTGTCAACACCTTCCAGCTCGGTGGGCACTTCAAAGTTGAAGTAGGGAATCTTCTTGGTGGGCGCCTTGAGGATCGCGCCGCCCAGGATGGCATCGATGATGCCGCGGGTATCCTTGATGGAGATGCGCTTGCCGGTGCCGTTCCAGCCGGTGTTCACCAGGTAGGCCTTCGCGCCGGACATCTCCATGCGCTTCACCAGCTCCTCAGCGTACTTGGTGGGATGCAGCTCCAGGAAGGCCTGGCCCAAGCACCCGGAGAAGGTGGGGGTGGGCTCGGTGATGCCGGCCTCGCTGCCGGCCAGGT
>JAZSAA010000323.1:0-5119 GCA_045601625.1 Clostridia bacterium
TTGACGATTGCGGCGTGTATGCGGGCAACAACGCGCTGAAGGACGGCGCGATCCTCCTGATCCTGGACGCTGGGAAAAACATACACGCATATTACGCCGCTTCCGTGACGGACACCAGCCTCACGCTCGGTAAGGAGATCAACGCCTACCGGGGCATGGAGACGTGCAAACTGAACGCGACCTGGGGCATTGATTTCGGCCCCATAGGATTTGCGTGGGGAGACCATGCTCAGAACCATATCGACATCACCCACGGGGTGCTCGCCCTCAACTTTGACGTGGACGCGGGTTTTGTGGGTCCGGAGGGTTACCCGTATCT
Source organism: Clostridia bacterium (assembly GCA_045601625.1). Classification (GTDB taxonomy): domain Bacteria; phylum Bacillota; class Clostridia; order Christensenellales; family Aristaeellaceae; genus UBA2862. The sequence continues at coordinate 320 of JAZSAA010000323.1, forward strand.
CGATATCAATGATATTTCCTTTGAGACCACTGTTGATGAAATAGACGTACACGTGGACGAGTGGCTGGATGTCGGGACTGCTTTTGACATACTCACCTGGTCGATCGACTACGAGGAGCTCATCGGGGTCGAACAGGGGATCAAGTACTTCATCGACGGACAGGGACAGGGAGATACCGTATTCAATTTCCATTCCAAGTACGGCTTCTATGCCGATATGTACTGGGATATGGATGGTTGGCCGTGGGAATGGCATCTCGAGGTTAAAGACAGCGGTTGGATCAAGGACGACCCGACCTTCGGCCTGTCGAAGTGCGACATGCAGGGCGAGTTCTTCATGGGCCCCGAGTATGACTATAGCATAACAGCTTTGGCGGATGTCTTCGGAATAGGATTCCCGGTCAAGAACGGCATTCACCTGGATGGAGAGCTGTGGGAAAACCACGAGTACCCGGGAGATTCGGACAGGAAATACTGGCACGAATGCGAAGAATGTACCAGCGGAACTGGCTGCGGGAGAGTCGGGGAGCTGAACGTTGAAGCCAGCCTTATCGGCGACACCATAACCATAGTACTTGCCCATGCGGACGGGTATGATTTCGACGAGTTCGATTACTACGATTCGAAGACGTTTGATGATCGTGACCTTACGGCCTGTCCGCACAAGGGGTATCGCCTGAACGTGACGGTGGACGACACAGCGGGGACGAGCACCGAGGGCACCGCCGTTTCGTATGCGCCCGCGCCCCAGCACTACGAAGGCGCGACCTCAAAGACGGCCGACAAGGACGGCAAGGCTGTGCTGTACGCGCCGGCGGGCGCGAGCATCGACGTGACAGCCACCATGACCAGCCCCCACGACACCTCCTGGACGATCTCCCAGACAAAAACGATCGAGAAGCAGCCGAAAACCGAGGAGATGAAGCTCACGATCGAAATCCCGGTGAAGCACGTGTACTTCAAGAACGGCCAATCCGGCAAGGCAAAGAGCATGCCGGACGACATGGAATTCGTTCCCTTCGAGAGAGATACCGTGGCCCTGCCGGACAACATCCCGGAGCTCTCCGGTTTCCAGTTCACCGGCTGGAACACCAAAAAGGACGGCAGCGGCAAGCGCTACGCGCCGGGCTCGACGATCACGTCGAGGGACGACGTGACGCTCTGGGCCCAGTGGGCCAAGGCCGAGAACCGCTGGTTCGTTGTGTACAACGCCAACGGCGGCACGAAGGCGCCCAAGACGCAGATCGTCAAGCAGGGGAAGGACGCCAGGCTGAGCAAAGAGCACGCCAAGGCGGGGAAGATGATCTTCAAGGGCTGGACGACCAATCCGAAAGCGCCGAAGGTCGAATACAAGCCCGGGGATGTGCTGCCCTATGACAGCAAGAAGAACGTGGTGGTGCTCTACGCCGTGTGGAATCTGTCCCCCGTGCCGGAGCCGATCCACATCTCCTTCGACGCCAACGGCCTGGCCAAGGCGGACCTGCCCGCGGACGTCTGGTTCGAACAGGGCAGCTGGCTGCAGCTCAGTCCCGCCGTCGCGCCCCTTGGCAGCGCCTACGTCTTCCTCGGGTGGAGCGAGAAGAAAGGCTCAAGGGAGCCCGAATACCAGGCGGGCAAGTCGTACCGCTTCGACCGTAGCGTAAAGCTCTACGCCATCTGGAAAAACCAGGAAATAAAGACACTTACGTTCAAGGACTCCCTCCCGGACGGCGCCACGGACATTCCGAATCCGATCGACATCATACCCACCATGTCCCGCAATGTGCGGATTCCCAGCGTGATCCCCAAGAAGGGCGGCAGGCAGTTCACCGGCTGGAACACCAAAAAGGACGGCAGCGGCAAGTCCTACGCGCCGGGCTCGACGATCACGCTGAAGGCCGACCAGACGCTCTGGGCCCAGTGGGTCAAGGCCGAGGACAGTTGGTTCGTCGTGTACAACGCCAACGGCGGCACGAAGGCGCCCAAGGCGCAGGTCGTCAGGCAGGGAACGGACGCCACGCTGTCCAAGCAGCTTCCCGAGGCGGATAACATGACCTTCAGGGGTTGGACGACGGATCCGGCATCGTCAAAGGTCCAATACAACCCCGGGGATGTGCTGCCCTACGACAGCCGGAAGAACGTGGTGGTGCTCTACGCCGTCTGGGAGATCTCCGCGCCGGATTACACGCTGCTGGCCAGCATGACCGTGCCCGGTTGCGACAATAAGGCGCTCAAGATCCAGTGGACGACGGTGCAGGACGCGAATGGCTACGATGTATTCTTTGCCAAGTGCAGCAAGAGCTTCAAGCTGAAAAAGACGGTTTCCGGCAATACCAGCCAATTGCGCGTCTCCGGTTTGGACAAACGGAAGTGCTACAAGGCCTATGTGAAAGCCTGGAAGAAGGTCAACGGGAAGAAGGTTTACATCGGCAAAGCCAGCCCTGAGGTACACGCCATCACCGGCGGGTACGACAGCAAATACTGCAACGCCAAATCGGTGAAGCTGAATAAGAGCAGCCTGACCCTGAAACCCGGCAACAGCAAGACGCTGAAGGCGACGGTCAAGAAGGTCAAGAGCGACAGGAAGCTGCTGAACCACACCGCGAAGGTGCGCTACTACAGCAGCAACGCCAACGTCGCCAGGGTCAATAAGAACGGCAAGGTTACGGCCGTGGCAAAGGGCAAGTGCAAGATATGGGCCATCGCCACCGACGGCGTGCGCACGAGCGTCAGTGTGACGGTGAAGTGACGGAAAGCAGCGACGAGAAGAAGCGGTTGACGGGAGACGGGTCGAAGCGCCCGTCTCCCGGATTTTTTGGATTGTCCATGATTGAAAACAGGTACGTTATCCGGATCGGCGACCTTCACAGGGCGGCGTCTAAAAGCATTGAAATACACTTTACACTTCCGACCTATGCTTTTCCCGCCAAATGGTGTATAATAATTGCAAAGACTTCAATTGTGGAGGAAGTATGCCCGACAAGCTGTTCAATTCCAATATCATGCTGGCCGCGGCCAGCCAGCCCTTTGTGTGGCAGGAGCACACCCGTGAGATCATCACCACCGCGCTGTTGAGCATGGTGCCCACCTTCGAGGGGCGCTACGCGGTGACGGTGGCCCTGGGCATGGGCATGCCGCCGGTGTTTTCCTACCTGCTGGCGCTGATCTGCTCCAGCATCCCCATTCCCTTCATACTGCTGCTGCTGCGCCCGGTGCTGGACTGGTTCTACACCCTGCCCATCAAGCCGGTGCAGAAGTTCGCCGCCTGGCTGGAGCGCCACGCGGCCAAGAAGCGGGCCTCGATGAACGAAAAGAACCAGAAGGGCCTTCGCGGCAGGTTTTCCGCCGATACCGCCGAGCTGCTGGCGCTGTACATATTCGTGGCCCTGCCCCTGCCGGGCACCGGCGTGTGGACGGGCAGCGCCATCGCCACGCTGTTTGAAATGCCCAGGGGCAAGGCGGCCCTGGCCATACTGCTGGGCAACGTGACCGCCTGCCTGATCACGACCCTTGCCGCCACCGGCGTACTGGCCATCTTTTGAAACAATGCGGAACCGCAACCGCATTCCCAATTCCCCATTTCCAATCATAAAAAGGAGGTACCCCCATGCGCTTTGAGCTCCTGCATCCCGCCGACCAGCTGGTCATGATCATGAACCGCATCTACTACTACGGCATGACCACCACCTCCGGCGGCAACCTGTCCATCAAGGACGAAAACGGCGATATCTGGATCACCCCCTCCGGCATCGACAAGGGCAACCTGACCCGGGCCGACATGTGCCAGGTCAAGCCCGACGGCACCGTCATCGGGCCCCACAAGCCCTCCGTCGAGCTGCCCTTCCACAGCGAAATCTACCGCCGCCGCCCGGACCTGAAGGGCATACTGCACGCCCATCCCCCGACGCTGGTGGCCTTCTCCCTGGCCCGCAAGATCCCGGACACCTCGCTGATCCCCAACGCCAGCGAGGTCTGCGGCAAGGTGACCTACGCCAAGTACGAGGTTCCCGGCAGCAAGAAGCTGGGCGAGTACATCGCCTCGGAATTCGAGAAGGGCTTCAACACCGTGATGATGGAGAACCACGGCGTGGTCATCGGCCACAAGGACCTGTTCAGCGCGTTCATGGCCTTCGAGACCCTGGACTTCTGCGGACGGCTGGAGATCGACGCCAAGAAGCTGGGCACGCCCCGGAACCTGACTGAGGAGCAGATCGACATCGACCGCTCCATCACGTCCCCCAACCTGGACGAGTTCATCCCCGGCGGCCATTCCTCCGAGGAGAACGCCGCTCGCCGCGACCTGTGCGAGTTCATCCACCGCAGCTACGACCAGCGGCTGTTCACCTCCACCCAGGGCACCTTCGCCGTGCGCCTCAGCGACGGCAGCTTCCTGACCACCCCCTACAACAAGGACAGGAAGTACCTGGAGCCGGAGGACCTCGTGCACATCAAGCGCGGCATGCGCGAGATGGGAAAGAAGCCCAGCCGCGCGGCCCGGCTGCTGGAGGAGATCTTCGGCGCCCACCCGGAGATCAACGCCGTGATCATCGCCCATCCGCCGGCCATCATGTCCTTCGCGGTGACGGACGCCGAGTTTGACAGCCGCCTGATCCCCGAGAGCTACATCAGCCTGCGGGACGTGGTGCGCATCCCCTACGCCGCCAGCCGCCTGGACATCCAGGGCACCGCGAAGATCTTCGACAGCAAGCACCCGGTGGTCATCGTCAACAACCAGTGCGTGATCGTCACCGGCGCGAGCCTGCTGAACGCCTATGACCGGCTGGAGGTGCTGGAGTACAGCGCCGCGGCCATGATCGCCGC
>JAZSAA010000324.1:0-2623 GCA_045601625.1 Clostridia bacterium
GAAGCGGAGCTGGTATAAATGTACTGGCGGGTGCGGCCCTTGAACAGGCGGTAGTCCCGCTGCACCTGGTCGGGGGTGAAGCCGATGAATTCGCAGACGCAGTCAAAGGTCATGTCGCCCAGCTTGTCGAGCACGTCGGCCTCGTCGTTGATGTCGGCGACGATGGAATGGGCGCCCTCGGGTACGGCGTCGGGGCGGTTGCCCCGGTTCAACAGCCAGACCTGCCAGTCCAGCTCGTTGACCAGCCTGCGGACAATGGCGGCGCTGATGGTGCCGGTGCCGCCGATAAACAATGCCTTCTTCATAATCAGTGACCTCCCAAATCGGTATTTTCAAGCCATTCGGCCAGTTCGTCGGCCTGGGGATGGCCCAGAGCGCGCAGGGCAGCCCCCAGGGCCCGGTTTTCATAGCGCGCCCCGGTCAACGCCGGGGCCAGGGCCGAAACCATGGCCTCGTCCATGGCGTCGGAATACACCCGCGCCGAGGCGACCGTGCCGCCCTTCAGGCCCAGCTCCAGCGTCACGCCGCCCCAGTCGAAGCGATGCGCCAGCGTGGCGTCGAAGGGTAGCGCCTTGCCCAGCCGGAAATCCCAGGAGACGTATTCCGCCTCCAGGTCGGCGAGGCGGTTCCCGTCCAGCGCGTCCACGGTCAATGTCCCGGCGGGGCCGTATTCCCCGATAAAGGCCTCCCGCAGCGCTTCGGTCAGGGCCGGAACCGCGATGTCCGGGCTGAATTCCGCCAGGTTCGCCACACGGGCGCGCACGCTGTCGATGCCCTTCGCCCGCAGCTTGCCGTCGTCCGGGGCCAGGTAGCGGCCCAGCCTGTCCTTGTCCACGTTCACCATGATCGTGCCGTGGTGCAGCGCCGTATCCCCGGAAAAGCGAAAGGCGTTGCCGGAGAACTTCGCCCCGCTGCCGGAGATGACCAGGTCGTTCCGGCCGGTGAATTCCGCCCCGATGCCGAATCGCGCCACCGCCCGGCGCACCACCTCCAGCTGGCGGCGCACGTCGTACTCCGCCCGGGGCAGCACAAAGCTGAAGTTCAGGTTGCCCATGTCGTGGAAAACCGCGCCGCCGCCGGTGCCGCGCCGGGCCAGGCGGCCGCCCTCGTCCTCCAGCAGCTTCACCCGACACTCCTTCCAGGCGTTCTGGTGCCGGCCGATGACCACGGTGCTGCGGTTCTGCCAGAGGTACAGCACCCGGTCGGCCTTCCCCAGCGTTTCAAACAGAAGCGCCTCCACCGCCAGGTTGTGCCAGGCGTTGTCGGAATCGCCGGTGAGTATGAGATTGCGCACGGTATCACCCCCCGGCAATTATATCACAACCCCGGTCTGAAATACAACGATTCAATAAAAAGCGGACGCTCGCGCGTCCGCCCTTTGACCCGTCGATTACCAGCGGGCCCACCTAAGATAGTTGAGGGAAGCCCAGCCCTTTTTCCTGCCCCTCCAGCTCACCTGCGCCCAGTTGCCGTTGACCTTGTATACGGTAATGCCCCTGGTGCCGTGGGGAATGCTGTACAGGATGTTCTTGTCGCTCCTGGCGCTGCGGCTGGAGCGCACGTTCAGGCCGCTTTTGCTGGTGACGACGTCCGCGCGGGCATAGTCCCTGACATACTTGGAAGCAACCCAGCCCTTCATATTGTGCATGGTCTTGACGTTGATCCACTTGTACCCGTTCTTCCTGACGGTTTTGCTGCTGACCTTCTTCAAGGCCGTGCCGTTGGCCAGCGAATCGACGATGTCGGCATTCAAGCCGGCCTTGTAGCGCAGGTACAGGGTGCTACCATTGGTTTGGACGTGATAGACCCTGGTATCGCCGTTGCTGACGATATTCTCTGCCAGGGACACTGCGGGGACAGCTGCAACCAGCAGCATTACCGCCAGGAGAACCGCAATCATTCTCTTCATGGATTTCCCCCTCCTTGAAAATTGAATTTGCCCGTTCCGGCGACGCAGGCAACCCAGAGCCTTATATGCGTAAGCCCGCCGGAATATGGCCTCTGACTTTATTATACAACAAATACCAATGTATGGATATTACAAGATTATCACAAATTTACAAATGAAGGTGACTATATATGATATAATACATTTGCGCGAACACCGCCGGGGAAGGAGGGACCGCCGTGCGCATCTACACCGGCCGAGGCCGACTGATGGAGCCGGCTATGATCGACGTGCTGCGCAGCAGCATGGCCGAGGGTGACAGGGACCACATCGTGGTGGTGCCCAAGCAGCTGACGCTGCAAACCGAGCGGTCGCTGCTCTCGGCGCTGTCGCTGAAGGGCTCCTTCCGGCTGCAAGTATTGAGCCCGGAGCGGCTGTGTGCCCGCGTGTTCGAGGCCGCGGGACAGCCAGAGGGCGCGCGGGTTGACGAGCGGGGCCGGGTCATGCTGGTGCGCGCCGCCGTGCACGGCGTGGACGACAGGCTCAGGCTCTATCGCGGCGCGGCGGAGCGCAGGGGCGCGCCGGCAGGAAAGAATATAGAAAACAAAAGCGAGAAGACCGACAAACCTGTCAGACAGTCTGCAGCAAAAGCCGCTGCAGGGCAGGGTTTGTTTTTTGCAGGAACGGCTTGCGCTTGAAATTAGGAGCCCTGCCCACGTTGCCGCAAGAACGCCA
>JAZSAA010000325.1:0-3128 GCA_045601625.1 Clostridia bacterium
TCCACGTTCCCGAGCTGTGTCCTTCTGGGCTCGATCAGAACACCTTGCGGCTTCGTCAGCGCCGCCGAAGCGCCGACGCACTCCAGCGCCAGCCAGCGAAGCCTCTGTCCGCCGCGCAGCGCCCCGGCCAGCCGGGACCGCATGCCGTCCACGTCGGCTTTCATCTGGTCCAGCCAGGGAACGGTCAGCTCCGCCGCGGCGGAGGGGGTCGGCGCGCGCAGGGCGGCCACGGAGTCCGAAATGGTGAAGTCCACCTCGTGGCCCACGCAGCTGACCACGGGAATGCCTGACGCAGCGATGGCACGGGCCACGATCTCCTCGTTGAAGGCCCACAGGTCCTCGATGGAGCCGCCGCCCCGGCCCACCAGCATCACGTCGCAGGCCTTCGCCCGGTTCAGCCGGTTCATGGCCCGCACGATGTCCGCGGCGGCCTCGGGCCCCTGCACCAGGCAGGGCGACACAACGATGCCCACGTTGGGGTTGCGCCGCCGGGCCACGTGGATGATGTCCCTTATCGCCGCGCCGGTCCGGGAGGTCACCACGCCGATCGTCCGGGGAAAGGCGGGAACCTCCCGCTTCCGGGCGGGATCGAACAGGCCCTCGTCCATCAGCTTCTGCTTCAGCTTTTCAAAGCGGATGTACAAATCGCCCTGCCCGGCCTGGCGCATCGAAGTGACGTACAGCTGGAAGCTGCCGTTCTGGGGGTAGATCGACGCCGACGCCCGCACCGTCACCCGCATGCCGTCGGTGGGCTGGAATTCCAGGCCCATGGCGTGCTGGCGGAACATCACGCACTGCACCCGGGCGTTCTCGTCCTTCAGGTAGAAATAGCGATGGCCGCTGTAGTGGTGCTTGTAGCCGGAGATCTCACCGCTGACCTCCAGCGACCGCAGCAGCGGGTCGCCGGCCAGCAGCTTCCGGGCATACTCGTTCAGCTCCGAAACGCTCAGCGTCCCGGAGCCGTATTCCCCGCCGATCATGCCTCTTCCGGCGCGGCCCCGTCCTCGTCCAGGCTGCGGCCCAGGTTGCCCAGCACGCCGTTGATGAAGCCGCCGGCCTTGTCCGTGGAATACTGGTTGGCCAGCTCGACGGCCTCGTTGATCACCACGCCCCTGGGGGTCTGGCCCAGCATCAGCTCGTGGGCGGCCAGGCGCAGTATGGCCAGGTCCACGCGGGTCACGCGGTCGATCGTCCAGCCCCTCAGAAACGGCGTCAGCCTGGCGTCTATGGCGTCGACATTGGCCACGACGCCCTCAAACATGCGGTTCATGAAGTCGGCTTCATTCTCGCCCGGCTTGACCTCCAACAGGTTCAGCCGCGTCTCCTCGCCGCCGTCGCCACCCATTTCCCACTCGTAGATCAGCTTCATGGCGTGGGCGCGGGCCATCGTTCTATCCATACTCCTTACCTGCCTTCTTCGCGTATATTGTGAAATAAAGCACAATGTTGCGGTGGCACGGGAGTGCCGCCGCAACAGGGTCGTTCAGGTTTTACTCGGCCGCAGTCATTCACCGTCGGCGTCGTCGGAATCGGTTTCCGCGGCGCTCTCCCGGGCTTTCATCGCGGCGTAGTCCTTGGCGAATTCCGACACATAGGGCTTGTCCGGGTCATAGGCGGGAGCCTGCGCTTCGGAGGCCTCGTCCTCCGTCTCGGGCATGTCCTGCCAGGTGTCTTCGTCATTCTCAACCGTGGGCGTCCGGATCTCGAAGGCCGGCTCGTCCGCAACGGGCTCGACCTCCACGGGCTCGCTTTCCATGGTCCCCGCTTCGACGGTCTCCCGCACGGGTATTTCCGGCTCGTATGTGGACACAGGCACATCGGCCTGGGACTTGTCGCGCCCCAGCAGGCGGCGCCGGGCCAAGTCGCCCTTGCCGCTGACGGCTTCGATGGTCACCGTCACCGACTGCACCGCCACGCCGCAGCTGACCTCCACGAACTGGGTGATGGCCCGGCGCATGTTAGCCGTGAGGGTGGGAACGTGGGCACCGCTGGTGATGGTGGCGGTGATGGCGATGGCGATGGCGTCGTCCGCGCCCTCGATGTCCACCTTCATGTCGGATATGCCGTCGATGCTGCGCACCGACTGGCGCACCAACTGCTCCACGGCGGAAACGGCGATGCGCACACGACCCTTCTCATCGGTGCCCACGGTGATAAAGCCCCGTTCTTCACGACGCCTGCCGCGAAGCAGCCGCAGCAGCACGACCACCGACAGCGCCACGTACAGCGCCAGCAGCACAGCGCCGGCGACGCGCGACCCCACGATGCCCATCGAGCCCTCCGACTTGGCGATCAGGTTCCCCTGAACCCCGGGCACGGCCAGGCACAGCGCGAAGGCCACGCAGATCATCGTGGAGCACAGCCAGTAAAGCAGCATCAGTATCTTGTTTCCGATATTCAGTCTCATACGCAACCTCGTTCACCCGCGCAGGCATCGAAGCCCCGGGGCATCTCCTTGTCCTGGGTATTTCAGGCTTCCTCTTTGTCCCCGGGGATGTCGGAATCGTCGTCCTCGTCGTAGAACTCGCCGTCCTCGTCGTCCTCTTCGGAATCGTCGTCCACCTCGTCCTCCGGCAGGTCGTCCTCCGCCGCGTCCACGCCGGCTGTGGTCTGCGGGGTTTCGTCCTCCGGCAGGTCCGCCCCGGCCGCGGTGCTTTCGGCCTCCGGGGCGGCTTCGGCCTCGGCCGTCTTCTCCAGCATCTTGCGGTGCTGCTCGTCCAGCTCGGCGTTGGCGCGCTGCTCGCGCTCGAAGCTGATGCCGGTCACGTGGACGTCCACGTTCTTCACGTCCAGGCCGCTCATGGTCTCGATGGCCTTCTTGACGTTTTCCTGGATGTTCCGGGCCACGTCGGGGATGGGCGAGCCGTAATCCACGGTGATGGTCACATCCACGGAAACCCTGTTGTCCTCCAAATCTATGCGAACGCCCTTGGTCAGGTTGCGGTTGCTCTTGCGGGAAAACATGTCCGCCAGGCCCGAAGAAGGAGAGATCATGCTGGCGACGCCGTCGACCTCGGTGGCTGCGAGACCGGCGATGGTGGCGACGACTTCCGTGGCAAAGGAAACCGTGCCGTTGGGATTTTCATTCAGCTTGACATCGGAAGGATAATTATCGCTCATATTGCATA
>JAZSAA010000326.1:0-3064 GCA_045601625.1 Clostridia bacterium
GTCGTACCAGCCCAGGTTGTGCATCAGCTGCAGCGCCCGTTCGGGGCTGTAGTAGTAGATGGCGCTCTGGCTCTCGTACAGCCAGGAGGACGGCGGCACGGGCACCTCGCACTGCACGGCCATGTCCAGGTAGCCGTTGGAGGCGATCACCGAGCGGTCGATGGCGTACATGATGGCCTGGCGCACGCTGGCGTCGGCGGTCAGCCGGCCGTCGGAGAGGTTGGGCACCAGCATCTCGTAGGTCAGCGTGGGATAGTCGATGCTGGTCAGGCCGGCCAGCTTGCGGCTGAGGGAGGCCTTCGGGCTCTTCGTGGAGAGCATGTCGATCTCGTGTTTGCGTATGGCCTCGATGGCGTCGCCGACGGTGTAATACCGCTTGAGCAGTATGCTCTTGATCTCGGGCTGCTGCTTCCACCAAAGCGGGTTGGCCTCCAGCCGCACGGAGCCCTCGGGATTGGCCTGGATATACCAGTAGGGACCCGTGCCACGGGGCAGGTCGTCGTACAGCGTGTCGTACTGCATCACCGGGAACACCATGGCGTACAGCGTCATCAGGCTGGTGTCCTTCGCCGTCACCGTCAGGCCGTAGATGTCCGTGGGCGAGGCGTCCATGTTCTCGATCACCTGCAGGCGCTCGTAATAGGGGTTCTCCTCCCCCGCCTGCATCAGCGTCTGGTAGCTGCGCACCACGTCGTAGGCGGTCAGCTCGTAGCCGTTGTGGAACTGTATGCCGCTGCGCAGGTTGAACAGCCAGTTCCTGCCGTCCTGGACCCAGTTGTTGGCCAGCATCGGCACCGGCTTCAGGTTTTCGTCCAGGTCCACCACGCTCTCAAACACCAGCTGGTTGACGCTGATCATGCTCCAGATGTTGGTGGCGACCGGGCTGTAGGTCATGTAACCGGGCTCCACGTAGCCGATGCGCACGTCCGCGTCGGTCATGTTCACCTGGGGCAGGACCTGCTGCTGCTGTTGGACGTTGGGGTCCGTGGCCTGGAAGCCGCCCCCCAGGTCGCCCGCCACGCTGTTGAGGTCGGTGGCCTGAAAATCGCCGCCCAGGTCGCTGGCCGCGTTGTTCGGGTCTGCGGCCTGATAATCCCCGCCCAGGTCGCCGGACAGGTCGCCGGCCTGGTAGTCCCCGCCCAGGGCCGCGGCCAGGTCGTCGGCCCGCGCGGGGCTGGCCAACAGCAGGCACAGCGCAAGCGCCAGCATGCTAAGCCGCCGCAGGCGCGTACAGTTCCTTGTATTTCTCATAGTAATTCAATACCCTCTTGACATAGGTGTCCGTGGCCTCGGACGGGATGGTTTGCAGCGTCGCGCCGTCCGGGCTGATTACGGGATCGGCCAGCCAGCCGTCCACCGTGCCCTGGCCCGCGTGATAGGCCGCGACGGCGCAGGTCAGGTTGCCGTTAAAGCGCCGGATCAGGTAGCCCAGGTACCAGCAGCCGTACTGTATGTTGGTTTCGGGCTCAAACAGGCTGCCCTCCCGGTAGACCTCGTCGAACTTGCCCGCCACCCATTCGGCGGTGGAGGGCAGCAGTTGCATCAGGCCCTGGGCGTTGACCCCGGACACCGCCTCGGGCATGTAGCTGGATTCCGCCAGGATCACCGCGGCGGGAAGGGCCGGGTCGAGGCCGTTTTCGGCGGCATTGGAACGGATCAGGGCCTCGTATTCCATCGGATAGATCTGCACGGTGGTCTCGGGGCGCCGGGCAAACAGCAGCCACAGGCCCATGCCGATCAGCGCAAGCGCCAGCATCCCCAGCACCACGGCGGCGACGACGCGCCGCCTGCGCCGGGCCCTGCGCCTGCGCCGCCGGTCCCCGCCCTTTGGGGAAGGCGGCGCCTTCGTCGGCATTGTCATCAGTTCAGGCATTTTGCTTTAACCTCGATATCGGTCGACTGCGGTCGCGAAGGCCCTTCGGTGCGCTCGGGATGCCGTCGCCATGGAGAGGCGTGCCGTCCTGAGCGCGGCGAAAACGCTCTTGCGTCTGTCCGGGAAGCCCTCAACCTTTCTCCGCCCGCTTCTGGGCCGCCCGGTAGAGCTGTTCCAGCTCGGCCTGGGTGCGCTCGATGGGGCGGTCGGTGTTGACGACATAGGTGGCCCGGGCGTTTCGCTCCTCCAGGGGCATCTGGCTCTCGATGCGCGCCACGGCGTCCTCGGGGCTCAGGCCGTCCCTGGCGACGATGCGGGCCACCTGCCTGTCGCGGGGCACGGTCAGCGCCCAGGTCTCGTCGCACAGGGCGTCCATGCCCGTCTCGAACAGCAGCGGCACGTCCAGGATCACCACGTCCGCGCCGGCCCTCGCCGCGTCGTCCATGGCCAAAAGCATGTTCCGCTGCACCAGCGGGTGCAGTATGCCCTCCAGCGCCCGGCGGGCGGGCTCGCTGGAAAACACCAGCTTGCCCAGTCGTGCCCGGTCCAGGGAACCGTCCTCCCGGAAGGCGGCGTCGCCGAACACGCGCCGGATGTCGTCCAGCGCCTCGCCGTTGTCGGCAGTCAGCGCCCGGGAGACCTCGTCCGCGTCCAGGTGGGCCGCGCCGAGGCTCTCCAGAAACCGGGCCGCCTCGGACTTCCCGCAGCCGATGCCACCGGTCAGGCCGATCACATAGGGCTTATTTGCAAGCACGCCAATCCCCTCCAATGGAAATGTCGGTGCGCAGCGGCACGGACAGCGCCATCACGCCCTCCATGCAGCGGCGCAGCAGGTCGCGGACCGCCCCGGCCTCGGCCTCGGGGGCCTCGACGATCAGCTCGTCATGCACCTGCAATATCAGCTCCGCCTCGAAGCCGCCCGCCTTCAGCTCCCTGTCCACGGCGATCATCGCCAGCTTGATGATGTCCGCGGCGGTACCCTGGATGGGGCTGTTCATCGCGCAGCGCTCGCCGAAGGCGCGCACGGCGTAATTGGAGCTGGTCAGCTCCGGCAGGTAGCGGCGGCGGTTCATCAGCGTGGTGACGTAGCCCTGGGCGTGGCCCTTCCTGACCGCCCCGTCCATGTAGGCCTTGACGCCGGGATAGCGGTCGAAATAGCGGTCGATGAAGGACCTGGCCTCGTAGCGGCTG
>JAZSAA010000327.1:0-3771 GCA_045601625.1 Clostridia bacterium
ACGGATTTCTTTTGATTAAAGGACCGAAAAATGTTGAAACCTCTGCCGTTCCCATTGAATCAAACAAATCCCGCAGGGATTTGATCCACCACTAGTCACTAGCCACTAGCCACTAACCACTGAATTCTGATATATCGAGCACAGCTCGATATATCAGAATTTGCCCCATGCCCAACCCACAGGGAAAAACCGGGAAGAGCGGTATGCTCTTCCCGGAATAAAGGAATTGGCGTTACGCTGCGGTCTGGGCGGCGGTGAGGGCCTCGTATTCGGCCTGGGTGATGATGCCGGCGTTGAGCAGGTCGCTCAGCAGGTCGGGCTGCTGGCCGTCGGTCGGGGTCTGGCCGTCAGCGGGGGCCTGGCCGTCCGCGGGCTTCTCCGGGGGCTGCTGGCCGTCGGCGGGAGCGCCTTCGGGCTTGTGCGCGTCCATGTAGGCCTTGATGGCGTCGCGGGTCTCCTGGGAGATGACGCCGTCGGTGACCATCGCGTCGAAGTCGATCATCCGCCCGTCCATCTCCGGGGGCTGCTGGCCGTCAGCGGGGACCTGGTCGTCAGCGGGCCTCTCCGGGGACTGCTGGCCTTCAGCGGGCTTCTGCTGTTCGTCGGCGGGCTGCTCGGGCTTTTCGCCGGTCAGGTCCCCGGGCTCGGCGGGAGCGTCGGCGGGCTTTTCGCCGGAAGGCTTTTCAGAGGCGTCAGTGGGCTTTTCGGGGGCCTGCTGCCTGTCGTCGGAGGGCTTTTCGGGCCGGTCGCCCTTCTGGCCTTCGGGTTTCTGGCTGTCCTTGTCGCCGGAGGGCTTCTCCGGGGGCTGCCTGTCCTGGTCGCCCTGCTTCTGCCGGGGCGCTTCGCCCCGAGGGCCCTTGCCGTCCTGCTGCGCCTGTCCCTGGGATCCCTTGCCCATGGGGCCGCCCTTGCCTTCGGCGATGGCGGCTGCGGCCGTCATCAACATCGCCACGGTGAGAATCACTGCAATTATCTTTTTCATGTTTTTACCTCCTTGATGCGATCTGTATTCGGTCTGTTCCGGTTTATTTTGGCTGTCGCGCGGGGGAGTGTGCACGGTTCCCCGGCTGACAGGATCATCATAACCGCCGTTCCTGAAACGAACCTTGAAGGATTTTGAGGAAATGCCGCGCAATTAAGGCGGTCGGCTGGCGAGTGTATTTTTCCACAGATACCATTGCAGATCTCGAAGGTTTACTGGGGCTGAACCGAGAAATCCGCAAGCAGCAGATGACGGAAAAGGCACTGCCAGATGAGCCGCCGAATTGTGTGGTATTTCCTTAATAACCCCTTCGTCATCCTTTTTTCACCAGAAGGCGCAAAAAACGAGGAAAACCGGCCTTAAAATCGGTAGACAATTCCGGCAAGGTCATGTATAATATAACAATAGAAAGAAATAGCATCGGGAAGAGGGAATCCAATGCCGGACAATGTCTCGCAGCACAGCTCAATCAGCAGCCAGAAGCGCCGCATACTGATCGTAGCGGGCGATCCTTCCCGCCAGCGCTTCCTCGGCGACGCGCTACAGGCCCAGTACGACGTCATCTATGCCCAGACGGGCGCGGAGGCGTTGGAGGCCGTGTACGAAAGCAAGGACCTGCTGGCCCTTGTCTTGCTGGATTTTGCGCTGCCCGACACCCAGGGCAAGGCCATTCTCAAGCAGGTCTGCGAGGACCCGCTGCTCAAGAGCGTGTCCGTCATCGCCATGAGCCGCGACCGGCAGGACGAGGTCTACGCCCTCAACAACGGGGCCATGGACTTCATCCTCAAGCCCTGCGACCTGTCCGGGGTGGTGCTGGCCCGGGTGCGGCACGTCATCGAGTTGTCGGAAAACCGCAACATCATCCGCTCCACCGAGCGCGACCAGCTCACCGGCCTCTACAACAAGGATTTCTTCTTCAATTACGCCAACCAGTACGATGTCTACCACCAGGACATGGACATGGACGCCATCGTGGTCAACATCAGCCACTTCCACATGATCAACGAGCGCCACGGCAAGGCCTACGGCGACGACGTGCTGCGCCGGGTGGGCGGCAGGATCCGCCAAAGCGTGTCCGGCGAGGGCGGCATCGTGTGCCGACGGGACGGCGACACCTTCCTCATCTACTGTCCCCACCGGGACAAGTACGAGGACATCCTCAAGGAAGCCACCACCGGCATGGACAGCCGGGTGCGGCTGCGCATGGGCGTGTATCCCAACGTGGACAAGTCGTTGGACATCGAGCGCCGGTTCGACCGGGCCAAGGTGGCCTCGGACACGGTGCGCGACAGCTTCACAAAGACGGTGGCGCTGTACGACGAGCAGATGCACCGCAGCGAGGTGTATACCGAGCAGCTGCTGGAGGATTTCCCCACGGCCATCGCCGAGAAGCAGTTCGTGGTCTATTACCAGCCGAAGTTTGCCATACAGGGCACCATGCCGGTGCTCAACAGCGCCGAGGCGCTGGTGCGCTGGATGCATCCCCGCTTCGGCCTGGTCAGCCCGGGCAACTTCATACCGCTGTTCGAGCGCAACGGCCTCATCCGCCAGCTGGACAGCTACGTCTGGCGCGAGGTGGCCATGCAGATGCGGGACTGGAAGGACCGGCTGGGCATCTGCGTGCCGGTGTCGGTGAATGTGTCCCGGGTGGATATCTTCGACTACGACCTGGTGGACCACATGAAGGGGCTGATCCGTGAGTTCGACCTGAGCCCCGACGAGTTCCTGCTGGAGATCACCGAATCGGCCTATACCCAGGATTCCGCCCAGATCATCAACACGGTCAACGCCCTGCGGGAGGCCGGGTTCCACATCGAGATCGACGACTTCGGCAGCGGCTATTCCTCGCTGAACATGATCTCCACCCTGCCCATGGACGCCCTGAAGCTGGACATGGAGTTCATGCACAACGCCTTCAAGGAGCGCAAGAACACCAAGATGCTGGACGCGGTGATCGACATCGCCTACTCCCTCGAGGTGCCCACCATCGCCGAGGGCGTGGAGACCGCCGAGCAGATGTTCGCGCTGAAGGAAATGGGCTGCGACATCGTGCAGGGCTTCTACTTCTCCCGGCCCCTGCCCCCGGAGGCGTTTGAGCGCTTCCTGCTGGAGAAGAAGAACGGCAGGAGCTACAAGCCCGATCGGGACAAGGAGAGCAAGGTGCGCGCCGCCGAGCAGTTCGCCTACGAGGCGCTGCACGACCCGCTGACCGGCCTGTACAACCACAGCGCCTACAAGATGCTGCTGAAGGACGCCGACCAGCGCAACATCGCGCTGATCCTGGCCGACGTGGACGGCTACGACGCCATCCTCGCCGAGCGCGGCCAGGAGACGGTGGACGCCATGGCCGAGCTGGTGGCCGACGTGCTGCGCCACAACTTCCGCTCGGTGGACTTTATCTGCCGCATCGCCGCCGACGAGTTCGCCGTGATCATGACCCGGGTCAACAACGAGATGAAGCCGCTGATCCGAGAAAAGATGGAGCGCATCAACGCCATGCTGCGCGAGCGCCAGGGCGACCTGCCCCCGATCAACCTCAGCGTGGGCGTCGCCTTCGCCGACCGGGAAAACCCCCAGGCCGACATCTTCCACGACGCCGACCAGATGCTCCAGCAGATGAAGAGCGTGAAGACCAGCGGCTGCGCGATATTCTGATTTGTCGGGCTGACGCCCGTTTGAAGGGGGACAGGTCCCCCTTCAATACATCCTCCTCAGATTTGCCTGAAATCGCAGGCGATTTCCGGGCGGCAAATCTGCAAGGAAGCCTTTTTTGCTCTGGTCGACAGGCT
>JAZSAA010000328.1:0-7384 GCA_045601625.1 Clostridia bacterium
CCCTATCCGTCCGTCTCCTACGAGATCGCCGCGAAGCTGACCAAGAAGACCGGCTACGACGTGCGCGTGACCGTGCCCGGCCACACCCAGCGCGGCGGCGCGCCCTGCCCCTACGATCGCGTGTTCGCCAGCCGCCTGGGCTCCGAGGCCGCCAAGCTGATCTTGAAGCAGGAATACGGCTTCATGGTGGGCTACAAGAACCGCGAGATCGTCAAGGTGCCGCTGAAGGACGTCGCCGGCAAGCTGAAGATGATCGATCCCGAGGCCTCCATCATCAAGGAAGCCAAGATGCTGGGCATCAGCTTCGGGGACTGATTCCCATTTGCCCGCAAAAGGACTGCCCGTATTTCTGGCAGTCCTTTTCAAAAGTGGTGGTGGGGACGGTTCCTACCACCACTTTCAGGCGAATTCAGATTGTTAAAATGGTGGTAGGAACCGTCCCTTTCTCCATTTCTTTTAGGAGGCATCAGTATGCCCAGAAGCGCCCGAAAAAAGAGTGTGACGGATACCTATCACGTCATGCTTCGGGGAATCGACCGACAGGTAATCTTTCGGGACGAGGAGGACTACCTGCGCTTTCTCAAAGTATTGTCCGAGTGCAAGCAGCTTTGCGGGTTTGAGCTGTTTGCCTATTGTTTGATGCCGAATCATATTCACCTGCTCCTTCGCGTCAGGTCTGAGCCCCTTGATCTGGTTTTCAGGCGCCTCGGCAGCCGTTTTGTATACTGGTATAATCTGAAGTATGAACGCGTTGGCCACCTGTTTCAGGATCGCTATAGAAGTGAACCCGTGGAAGATGATGCCTACTTCCTTACTGTCCTACGATACATTCTTCAAAACCCCATGAAGGGCGGTTTGGAAGGCGCCCCTGGATCATGGCCCTACAGCAGCTACGGCTGTTATAAAGGTGAAGAGGATTTCCTCACAGACACCGCCTTTGCCAGAGGCTTTTTCGCTTCGAGTTCGGCACTGTTGGCCTACCTGAATCAAAAAAATGAAGACCGTTCCATGGACATTCGTCCCCCTGCGGTGCGTATCAGCGACGAGAAGGCAGCCGCAATCGCTATCAAAACAACGTGCTGCCCGACGCCGGATACCTTTCGCAAACTGGATAAGCATATACAGCGGGAATACGCCATACAGCTGCGTCACGCCAATCTGTCCATCGCCCAGATTTCACGTGTCACAGGCATGCCGGCGACAACGGTGGCGCGCATCACAAAAATGGTGGAGGGGAGGGGTCCTACCACCACTTTTAAGTAAGTTCTGGTTGTTAAAATGGTGGTAGGAACCGTCCCCATCACCATAACAGGAGGTTACTTTCCATGCTCATCTCAAAGCAAGACGCCCTGGCCTGGTTTGAATTCTTTGCCGAACTGCCGGAGGACGAGCCCCTCCCGCCCAGGCAACAGGAGATCGCGCTGGCGACGCTTTCGCAAATCGAAGTCGCGGAAGCCGCGCGGATCGACAAGTTGAAATCGATAATACCGGGGCTCAAGTCCCTGGGCGGGCGGTCATGTTACGTGGGCGACGACGCCCGGTTTCCGAAGGGCTGCCGCTCGTGCCTGCTCGGCACAGGGCTGAGCGCCGTGCGCAAAACCAACCGCTGCAACCTGGCCTGCCCGTTCTGCTACGATTTCGGCGAAATGGACTGCCAGCCGCCCATCGGCGAGGGGTATTGGGAGATCGGCGGCACACGCTTCCGGGAGGAGGACCTGGGAATGGTGCTGTCCACCTCGAAGCCACCCACAGGCATCGCCTACGTCTACCTCGAGCCCTTCATGGAGATCGAGAAGTACTACGGCGTCATCCGCCGCTTCCATGAGGCCGGCGTCTACCAGCACATGTACACCAACGGCACGCTGGCCACGCCGGAGAACCTGAAGGCGCTGGGCGCGGCGGGACTGGACGAGCTGCGCTTCAACCTGGGGGCCAGCGGCTGCGCGGACAGGGTCATCGCCGCCATCGCCGAGGCGAAGAAGCACATCCCGTTGGTGGGCATCGAGACACCGATGACGCCCGTGCTGTACGAAACCTTCCTCAAAAAGCAGGCGGCTGTGCTGGCCACCGGCGCGGACTTCATGAACTGCGCCGAGCTGCACCTGAACCCCAACAACCTGGAAAACTACTGGGGCGAGGCCATGTACATGTACCGGCTGGGTTACCTGTCCCCCATCTCAAGCCACGAGCTGACGCTGAAGCTGATGCGCCGCGCCGCCGAGGAGCGCTGGCCCATGGCCATCCACGACTGCTGCAACGCCACCAAGTTCGCCCGGGACCTGAACCTGCGCGCCCACGAGGGCGGCTGGTTCGGCGCCAGCGCCTGGGGCATGGAATTCCCGTCCATCCCCTACGCCGCCTTCCTGCCCGTCCTCCAGGATCCGGAATTCCGGTTCTTGCAGGAGGAACCCCTGCCCGAGGGATATGGGGTCGGGGATGGGGCGCTGTAGAAGAAATTCTGATTTGTCGGGGGCGACAAATCAGAATTCAGTATTTAGCATTTAGTATTTAGTGGTTAGTGGAGGAGAAAATCCTAACGGGTTTTTTTGATTTAAGGACCAAGAAACGTTGTAATCTCTGCCGTTTCCCTATAATCAAACAAATCCCGCAGGGATTTGTACTGCCACTAAATACTAACCACTAAATACTAAATACTCAAATTCTGCTTTATCGAGCATCAGCTCGATAAAGCAGAATTTTTTTAGAACGGCGCCTCGTCGACCGCGGTGCCCACGGCCCCGGCGATGGCGATGCTCACGCCGTTGACCTCCACGCCCTCCTCGGCGCGGATGAGGATATAGCGCTGGCCGTCGATCACCCGGGTCTCCACCAGGTCGCTGCGCTCGGGGTTGACCTGCACCACCACGTCGGGGGTGCGCACCTCGAACTTCTTCGACTGGACGATGTTCACGGCGTTCAGGTTCATGCCCTGGCCGAACTCCGCGTCGTACTTTTCCTCGAAGGCGGCCACTTTCTCCTCGGGCACGCCGCAGCTCTGCAACATGCCGGACATCTCCCGGCGGGAGATGGTCAGCGGCTCGGCCGTCTTGTCCTGGTCGTGCTCCTGGATCATGTCCCGCAGCTGCTCGTGGACGGTCTGCACCACCTCAAGGCTCAGGTCCTCGTCCAGGGTGTCCTCCAGCACCGCCTGGAACACCTCCCGCTGTTCGGTGGCGGGCATCGGCGCGTCGCAGTGGAACACGGCGTCCACGAATTCGTCGTGGGCGTTCGCGGCGTCCCGGGTGAAGTACAGCGCGCTGTAGATGTTCGCCGCCCGGTCGTCGAAGGTGGGGAACATGAAGCCCAGCTCCGGCCCGGCGACCACCCAGTCCAGATCCCGGCTGTGAAAGGCGTTGTCCTCGCTGAAGTAGCTCAGCGCGGGCTTGGTCAGCTTCACCGGACAGACGCAGACCAGTATGTAGTTGAAGACCTCCTCCGAGATCACATCCACCTTGTTCTCGTCCGTATGCCTGAAGGGCACGTCGTAGGCGTCGTGCATCATCAGGATCAGGTAATTCCCCTCCAGCTCCAGGCTGTCGATGATCTTCCGGCACAGCTTCTCCGCCCCGGCGTCCACCGTCAGGGCGGTGTTGCGCAGGCCCATCAGCAGCTGGTGGGCCTCGTCGTCCATCACCTGGTCCGGGCGGAACTCGATGTCGATCAGGTTGCGGCCCGGCACCCCCGCCAGGGTGCGCTTGAATATGGCAAGGTACTTCTCCTGCTCCTCCAGCGGCAGGGACAGCAGCGGATGGTTGAACGCGGAGACGATCTCCCGCTTATCGTTCACATAGCAGCCGCGCACGCAGCTGATGGCGTTCTTGTCCGGGTTGAACCGGCGACGGATCTCGGCAATCTCTTTTCTGTTCATGGTATACCTCTTAACATAATATGGGCGCGCTGGCGCGCGCCCGTCGATGGACCATTATAACACATCAAAGCAAATCGATTCAGGCAGAGAAACGCCTTTTCGATGACGATCTGAATAATCAATATCTGCCCGACTTCCGATACTTCGACTCGATCAGCAGGTTCGACACCCCGTTGTAGACGATCACGCCGCCGATGACCATCACCGCGGCCTTCATCGCGCCAAAGGAGAAGAACACCAGGAACAGGCCCGCCACGATGGTCAGCCCCGCCATGACCAGCGCGCTCAGCCAGCTGCCGCCCTGCTTGCGCATCTCCAGCGCCTGGGCCAGGTTCAGCACGCCGTTGACGGCGATGGCCACGCCCACCAGCTTCGGCAGCAGCGTGATCACGCCGCGGGGCGCGATCAGCACCACAAGGCCCGCTGCCAGCGCCAGTATGCCGACGGCCAGCAGGGTAAAATCGCCGCCGTGGACGTTGCGGTCGCGGTACCAGCTGAAGCAGGTGATCCCGCCGCCCAGCAGCAGCGCGATGCCCAGAATCTTCGCGGCCCACTCCAGCGTCTTGCCGGGCCAGAGGATCAGCAGCAGTCCCAGAATCACCATCAGCACCGACAGCAGAACGTTGTTCCTGCTGAACCTTTCAAAACGCTCCCTCATATTCACAATGAACGCTTCCTTTCCGTTTTCATATCCGTTATCGTTCACGCGGCGGCTCATTCAGCCTTCTTCCGCCGCCACGGCAGGCGTACGCGGTCCTTGAGGCGCTTCCTGGGCTGCACCGACTTTTCAAATTCGATCGGGTGAGTCAGGTACCAGGCCTGCACGTCGATGGGCTCAGCCCCGTCGGGATGCAGGCGGGTGTAGACACCCTCGGCGTTCTGCCGCCAGGCGCGGGTGTTGTCGGAGAGCAGCAGCTTCAGGTATGTCTCCAGGAACTGCTTCATTTCCGGCGAGCGCACCGGGCCGCCCACCTCCACGCGGCGGTCCTGGTTGCGGGTCATGAAATCGGCGGAGGAGAGGTACAGCTTCATCTCCGGACCCTCGCCGAAGGCGTAGATGCGGCTGTGCTCCAGGAACCGGCCCACCACCGAGGTGACGGTGATGTTCCCGGTCTTTCCCGGCACCCCGGGCACCAGGCAGCAGATGCCCCGGATGACCAGGTCCACCTTGACCCCGGCGCAGCTGGCCTCGCTGAGCTTGTCGATCAGCTCGCGGTCGGTGACGGAGTTGGCCTTCACCCGGATGCGGCCGTCGCTGCCCCGGGCGATCTGCTCGTCGATCATCTCCATGATGCGGTTCTTCATGGCGAAGGGGGCCACCAGCAGCTTTTCGTAATCCCCGGCGCTGTTGCCGATGAGCATGTTCTCAAAGAAGTTCACCGCGTCCCTCGTGATGACGGGATCGGCGGTCATCATGCAGAAGTCGGTGTACAGCGTGCTGGTCTTTTCGTTGTAGTTGCCCGTGCCGATCTGGGCGATGTAGCCCAGGCCGCCCCGCTCCCGCCGGGTGATCAGGCACAGCTTGGCGTGGCACTTCAGGTTTTCCGGCCCGTAGATGATGCGGCAGCCCGCCTCCTCCAGCTCCATGGACCAGTCGATGTTGTTCTGCTCGTCGAACCTGGCACGCAGCTCCATCAGCACCGTCACCTCCTTGCCGTTCTCGGCGGCGGCGCAAAGCGCCTTGGCAATGGCGGAATTGCGGGCCAGGCGGTAGATGGTGATCTTGATGGACACCACGTTCGGGTCCTTCGCGCTCTGGCGCAGCAGGTCCAGGAAGGGCTGCATGCTCTGGTAGGGGTAGAAC
This sequence comes from Clostridia bacterium, assembly GCA_045601625.1. Taxonomy (GTDB): domain Bacteria; phylum Bacillota; class Clostridia; order Christensenellales; family Aristaeellaceae; genus UBA2862. The sequence goes on from JAZSAA010000328.1 coordinate 5,673, forward strand.
AGCAGCACGTCCCGCTGCACGATCTGGTCCCACACAGGCTGTTCGGGATTCAGGTAATCCGGGTAGACCGGCGCGTGGGGCGCGTTGAACAGCGTCTTCGGGGTCTTGTCGATGTGATCCACGTAGTCGATGACCAGCGGGCAATCGCAGCTGTACACCCGCTCGGGGTCCAGCTTCAAGAACTCGCACAGCCGCTTGGCCAGCCGGGGGGCCCTGCCCTCCAGCTCCAGGCGCACCGGGGCCAGCCGGTCCCGCTTCTTCAGCAGGCCGCGCATGTAGTTCAGGAAATCCGGGTCCTCGTCGTCGTAGTGCTCCTCGCTGAGGCTGATGTCGGCGTTTCGGGTGATGGAGATCACCGCCTGCTCGCCCACGTTGTAGATCTTGAAGATCTTCTTCATATGGGCGGCGATGACGACCTCGGTGCGGATGTAGCGCACGCCGCCCCCAGGCAGCATGATCACCCGGGGCAGCGACGGGGGCACGTCCACGATGCCCAGCACCGCAGACTGCTTGCCCGCGGCGACCTCGTGCTTGCCGGCGGCAGTCTGCTTCCCGCCCGACTGCTTGCCGGCGGCGGCCTGCTTGCCCGCGGCGGGCTGTTTGCCCTGGGCCTTGCCGCTGAGGGTCAGAAGCGCCGCGGCATACAGCGCCTTGTTCTTCAGGTGGGGAAAGGGATGGCTGCGGTCGATCACCTGGGGCGAAAGCAGCGGCCGGATGTTCTCCTTGTAGTACTCCTGCACGTACTCCTTCTGGGCGGCGGTCAGCGCGTCATAGCCCGCCTCGGTCACCCCGGCGTTGTCCAGCTCGTTCATCAGGGCGTGGTAGATGTCGTCCCGGCGCCGGATCAGCGGCTCCACCGCGGTACAAATGGCGCTGATCTGCTGCTTCGGCGTCATGCCGGACTTGTTGTCCTTCTCGTCGGGGGCCAGCATGTCCATGTCGATCAGGCTGCCCACGCGCACCATGAAGAATTCGTCCAGGTTGCTGGTAAAGATCGAGACGAAGCGCAGCCGCTCCATCAGCGGCAGGGTCGGGTCCGTGGCCTGGGCCAGCACCCGCTCGTTGAATTTCAGCCAGCTCAGTTCCCGGTTCTGGGTAAAGCTCAGGTCCCTCTGCTTGACGACGGGCATGTTTTCCACCTGTAAAGCCTCCTCTGTCGAAGCCGCGAACGCGGCTTCGGGGTCGCTCTCGTTCCCAGGGCGCGCGGCCCTGTATCGGCTTCCATTATAGCAGATTTTCGGGTGCCTGCCAACTCGGATTCTGGCCTAAATCATGGCATTTCCGAGCGTATGCGTCAATATCGCGCCGGGAAGCGCCGACGCGGCGGCGCGGGCGGCGGGGGGATCGTCAAAGGCTCCCACCACGGCCGAGCCGCTGCCGGTCATGAAGGCCGCGCCGGCCCCCAGCGCGCGCATTTTTTCGATCAGTTCCCCGATTTCGGGCATCTGCGATATGGCCGGGGCCGTCAGCGCGTTGGCGCACAGCCGGTGGACGTCGGCAAGCCGCCCCGCCGCCACCGCCACAGCCAGCGCGTCCGTATCCAGCGCGACGTCCGGGAAGCCCCCGCCGTCCCACAGCCTGAACACCGCGCCGGTGGAGAGCCCGCCGCCGGGCACGACGATCACCAGCGGGATCTCCGGCGCACCGGCCACCGGGGCGATGTCCTCCCCGATACCCCGCACCACGGCCAGCCCGCCGGTCAGGCAGAAGGG
>JAZSAA010000329.1:0-5070 GCA_045601625.1 Clostridia bacterium
CGGCGTCGTAGCCCAGGGCCTTCACCATCTGCTGCAGGGCGCGGATGTCGTCGCCCCGGCGGCCGCGCTCAAAGACCGTGCCGGATTCGATGGTCTCGGTCTGCTCGTAGCCGCAGCCCAGGCAGACGCGCCTGCGCTCGCCGGCCTCGCTGCGGGTCATTTCCTTCACGATCTCCCAGGGGCCGAAGTCGTGCTCCAGGTCCTTCAGGGTCTGGGGCCAGCCGATGCCGTCGGGATTCAGGTCGCGGTCCTTCTGGTACTGCATCAGGGCCTTCTCGGAGCCGCCGCCGAAGACGCCATCGGCGCCGCCGGCGTTCAGGTAGTTCTGCTCCACCAGCAGCTGCTGCATGTGGCGCACCGCGTCGCCGCGGTCGCCGCGGCGCAGCGTGCCCGCGGGATCGTAGCTCTGGGCCTTCGTGGTATGGCCGCAGACCTTGCAGACCTGGGCGCGGGTGCCCGAGGAATGGTCGGTCGCCTCGACCGTCACCTTCCACTCATAGTCGTGGGGAAGCATATCGATGGCGCGTGTGTCCACCTTCTTGCAGACCTTGCAGGTGCGCTCCTTCTGGCCCTTGGCGGTGCAGGTGGGTTCCCTGGTCACCTTCCAGCTGCCATACTGATGGTCGGCATAGTACTTCTCGGTCTCCACCTCGCCGCAGTTCTTGCAGGTACGCTTGCGGGTGCCCTGCACTGAGCAGGTGGCTTCCTTCGTCACCTTCCACTTGCCCCAGCTGTGGCCGGTCTTCTTGATGCTCTCCTTCTGCGTCTTGCCGCAGTACTTGCAGGTGCGCTCGCGGCTGCCCTTCTTGGTGCAGGTGGCCTCCTTGGTCACGTGCCACTTGCCCCACTTGTGCGGGCAGGTGTCGCTCAGGTACTTGGCCTGGACCCAGCCGTAGCGGCACTCGTAGAAGCCGTTCTCGTAGTCGGTGACGGTCAGGTCATGGCCAACGCTCAGCTCCATGGTGACGCGGGAATGCTTGTCCGGGTCCTGGTAGGCGTTGCAGTCCTTCTTGACGTACATCTTCTCCTTCATGGCAAACGCGGGCGCGGCCAAAGCCATCAGCAGCGCCAGCGCGAAGACGACGATCGCCAACCTCTTTTTCATTCTCAAAACCTCCTTTTAGATATGTCTGTGTTTCTCGCAAAGCGATCCATATTTGATAGAACGCCACGGATTCACACCAGGTTGTTCCAAATCCCATCCCCGGCCCACGAGCCGGGGCAGCATCTGTAAAAAAGCCCCGAGGCCATTGCGACATCGGGGCGTTTGGGATTGCTTTAGCGCTTGGAGAACTGGGGCGCGCGACGGGCGGCCTTCAGGCCGTACTTCTTGCGCTCCTTCATACGCGGGTCGCGGGTCAGGTAGCCGGCCTTCTTGATGGCGGGCTTCAGGTCCGCATCGGCCTTGACCAGCGCGCGGGCGATGCCATGGCGGATCGCGCCGGCCTGGCCGGTGAAGCCGCCGCCCTTGCAGTTGACGACCACGTCGAACCTGCCGAGGGTCTCGGTGAGCACCAGGGGCTGGCGCACCACGGTCTTCAGGGTCTCATAGCCGAAATACTCATCCAGATTGCGCTTGTTGACGGTGATGTTGCCCTCACCGGGGATCAGACGAACGCGGGCGATCGCCTTTTTCCTTCTGCCGACAGCATGGAAACAAACATTACTCATTTCTTCGTCCTCCTCCCTATTACAGCTTCAGCGCTTCGGGCTTCTGCGCCTGGTGATTGTGCTCGGGGCCGCCGTACACGAACAGCTTCTTGGCCATCGCGTAACCCAGGGGGCCCTTGGGCAGCATGCGGCGAACGGCCTCACGGAAGGCGAATTCGCTCTTGTTGGCCATCAGCTTGCGGTAGGAGACCTCCTTCAGGCCGCCCGGATAGCCAGTATGATAGCGATAAACCTTGTCGTCCAGCTTCTTGCCGGTCAGCACCAGCTTATCGGTATTCACAACGATGATATAGTCGCCACAATCACAGTGAGGGGTGAAGGTGGGCTTGTGCTTGCCGCGCAGCATAGCGGCAACCTGGGAAGCCAAACGGCCCAGAACCATGCCCTCAGCGTCGATCACGTACCACTTGCGCTCGACGTTCTGGGGATTCGCCATAAAAGTACTCACGAGTGTTTCCCTCCAAATTTTGATCGCCGGTTTTGCCGGCTGCGAGAGAGCCAGGGGCGCTCCCGCCTATCCTTAAGCTCTTTGCACGGTTCGCAAAGGTGTGGTCAGTACCTTCGCATTCATGTCATGGCCCGGGGCTAATGAGCGTATTGACACAAGTTGTATTATATCCAATTCCCGCCATATAGTCAACGGTTTTGCAGCTGGAATCCCAACATTTAACATCGTTTTCGGCGTGGTATAATCAACGGCAGCGGTCGGCGCTTTCGCAAGCTCGATGTTGTCAAACCATTCGCGTTATGATACAATATAAAGGTATACGAAGGAAGCTGGCGCGGAGGTGCATGCTGTTGACGGAGGAGAGCCTTTACCTGTCCTTTTCCGGCATTCGCGTCCATTTTCGCGTCGTTCGACCGGAGGTGCCCGTCCGCAGCCGCGTCATGCTGCTGGCCTCGCCGATGATCTGCGCCTTCCACTGGCGCAAGCTGCTGCCGGAGCTCTCGGAGCTGGGCTGCCTGGCCGTGCTGGTGGATCTGCCCGGCTTCGGCCGCAGCGACCCCGCCGCGCCCCAGGACGCAGACACCCGCGCGAGCCTGGTATGGGGCATACTGGACGAGGTGGACAGAAGCCTGGGCGCGCCGCTCTCGCTGTGGCACCTGGCCGGGCACGGCAGCGCCTGCGGCACCCTGCTGCGCATGGGCGCGCAGTATCCCGACAGCGTGAAATCCCAGGTCCACATCTCCCCCGTGTTTTCCGTGGACAAATCCTTCCGCAGGCCCGACGCCCGGGAGCGCTTCTATGCCGAAAACATCCTCCGGCCGGGCAGCTTCAAACGCCTGATCGAGGGCTGGGCGGGCTTCCCCATGGACGATTACATCGTGGACCGCATGCGCGCGCCGCTGACGCGCCCGGGCATGCGCAGGACCTTTGAACATATGCTGGGCAGCGCCGTCGCGCCGCCCAGGGAGGTTGTGGGCTTCTGCCCCGCCATGGCGCTGCTGGGCGGGCGGGACCCGCTGATGGACGAGATCCGCCTGGAACAGACCCGGACGCTGCTGGGCGGCGCGGAAATCCACCGGCTGGCCTCCGCGGGGCACTTCCCGATGGAGACCCACAGCAAGGCCCTTCGGGACTACCTGAGGGGCTGGCTGCGCTACAACGAATAGATTGGAAGGAATCCTCATGCCGAAGCTCGAACCCTATTCCCGAAAGCTGGATTACAGCTACCAGCTGGGGGTATTCCCCGCGCTGATGCTGCTGGAGGCCCGGCCCGAATGCGCCTTGCGGCTGCTGCTGCATTCCCAGGGCCTTGAAAACGAGGGTGTGATCAAGCTGCGCGCGCGCTGCGCCGAGCTGGGCGTGCGGGAGGAGCTTGCCGACCGGGTGCTGCGGCGGGAATCGAAAAAAGACAACTGCTTCGCCGGCCTGGTGTTCAAAAAGTACGAGTCCGACCTCTCCCCCGCGGCAAACCACGCGGTGCTCTGCCAGATCTCGGACAACGGCAACGCGGGCACGGCCATGCGCTCGCTGCTGGGCTTCGGCGTGCGGGACGTGGCTCTCGTGCGCCCCTGCGTGGACGTGTTCGACCCCCACGTGCTGCGGGCGTCCATGGGCGCGTTCTTCAAGCTGCGGGTAAGAACCTACGATTGCTTCGAGGACTACCGCGCCGATTTCCCCGACCGGCCCCTCTACCCCTTCATGCTGGACGGGGCCCGGCCCCTCGACGACGTGGCCGCCCGGGCCCGAGCGCCCTTTTCTCTGGTGTTCGGCAACGAACAGACCGGGCTGCCCCCGGCCTTTGCCAAGCTGGGCCAGAGCGTGCTGATCCCCCAGAGCGACGAGATCGATTCGCTGAACCTGGCGGTGGCGGTATCGGTGGGGACCTACGTATTTACCAGGGACAGTCATTGACCTGTCACGGAACCTGCGACGGAAGGTGATATCGTGTTTTTCCGCGGCTACAGCATACTCATCAGCATGGCCCGCCCCGAGGCGCTGCCCTCGCCGCTGGCCACGGGCCCGGCGAAGGAGTGGGCGCACGCCGGCGCGCACCTGGCCATGGGCCGCGACCTGCCCGCCATGAGCCTGTCCCAGCGGCTTTCCGACCCCGGTGCCTACCTGCGCCTTCAGAGGGGACGGCGTCAGGCGCTGGAGGCGCTGATGGCGGTGGAGATCGACGGGCCCCGGCTGGAGCGGGCCATCGATCTGATCTGCATGATCGTGGAGGAATCCGCCTGGGCGGAGAATCCAAAGGGCGCGCCCTTCGACGACGACCAGCACCCCCGCATCGACTTCCAGTGCGCCGAGACGCTGATGCTGCTGGCGTGGGTTCATCGCGCCATGGGCGATCGCCTGGGGGCGCGGATCTCCGCCAAGCTGCTGTACGAGGCCCGCAGGCGCGTGTTTGCGCCGTTTCTCGCCCACACCGACTACCCGTTCATGCGGTTCGTGGGGCCCCGCGCGGCCCAAGCCGACCGGCCGCTGTGCATCCTCAGCGACATACTGCTCTCCTGCGCGCTGCTGGAGACGGATGCCGGACGGCGCGCCGCGGTCATGAAGCTGGCCCTTCGTCTGATCGACCAGGCCGTGCAGGCCCGGGACGCCCGCACAGTATCTCTTGCGGACGAACTGGCCGAGACGGCGGCAGTCACCGACCTGTGCACGCTACTGCGCAAGCTGACCCGCGGGCAGATGGACCTGACGGAAGTCTACCCCACCCCGGACTGGCTGGACGCGCTGCTGATCCCCTGGATCGACGGCGACTGCTTTGTCGATCCAGCCACGGGGAACATGAAGCCCGCCCTGTCCGGCCAGGCCCTGTTCCGCGTGGGCCTGGCCAGCGGCGACGAGGCGCTGACCGCCCTGGGCGCGATGCTGCACCGGGAAAGCCGCGTGCCCTCGGCCACGGTGACGGGGCGCATGCTGGACCTGTCCTGCGCGGGCATGCTGTC
>JAZSAA010000330.1:0-4191 GCA_045601625.1 Clostridia bacterium
GCTCGATAAATCAGAATTTCCCTTCCTTCCATCCCCTCACGCCCCGCTGGGCACGCCGAAGATCTGCTCCTGCAGGGCCACGTCGGCCACGCCGGTCTGCTCCAGGCCGTGGTCCTTCTGGTAGGCCTTCACGCACTTGGCGCAATCCTGGCCGTATACGCCGTCCGGCTCGCCCTGCATGTAGCCCAGCTCGACAAGCTTCTCCTGCAGCAGGTACACGCCCCAGGAATAGCGGGTGGGCTTGTACACGTCGTAGACCCGGCTGTAGGGCTGCAGCGGGGGAACGGGGTAGTCCCTGGCCGCGCCGGTGAGGGGCTTCGTCTCGTTCTCGGGGTAGCCGAACATCTCGTTCAGCGTCACCAGCTTGTAGCCCTTCTCCACCGCGTAGGGCATGAAGTTCAGCAGCTTGTCCAGGTCGTTGGTGGTGGTGGTGTGGAACAGGTAGATCGCGCCGGGCTTCAGCGCCTTGGCGATCTCCCTCTCCGTGCTGGTGGAGCCGGCGCAGCTCCAGTGGGCGATGCCATAGTAGCCGATCTGCTCGGCGTATACCTGCATCCGCTGGTCGCGGCGGGCGTCGCCGCCCTTGGGCCGCAGGAAGTGGCACTGGTACTCCACGCCAAGTATGTGGCTCAGGGCCAGCTGCTGCATGTAGACCTCCTGGGCCATCTCCTCGTCGGAGCAGCGGTACAGGCCGTTGTGGGTGAAGGTGTGGTTCTCCAGCTCGAAGCCGTGCTCCCAGGCGTATTTCAGCACCTCGCTCTGGGCCTTCTTCAGCACGTTCTTGCCGATGGGGAAGATGGTGAACTTCCCGCCCACCTCGATGGCCTTGTCCACCATCTTTTGCAGGTTCTCGGCCTGGAAGCAGTCGTCCACGGTGATGGCGATGATCTTCTCCTCGGTGTCCGCCTCGGAGAACACCAGCCCGTAGCCCGGCGCGGTGGGCGTGGGCCGGGTGGCGGCCCGCAGCGATGCGAAGGACACTGTGTCTCCCTCGGGCCCGGGAGTGGGCGCGGGCGTCGGGGTGACGATTTCGACTTCTTCCGCGTCGTCGTCATCCGCTTCGGCCGTGTCCGCCGGGGCCTGGGGCGCCAGGGGCTCCCCCTCCGCCTCGATGATCCTGTCCACCGGCTGGGAGGCCGCCCGGTCCGGCGCGCCGCCCCTGGGCAGCATCAGCGCCACCAGCACGGCGATCAGCACCACCGCCGCCGAACCACCGATTATGATCAGCCGAAGCCGCCGCTGCTCGGCGCGCCGCCGGGCGCGGCTGCGGGGAATGTTCCTTTGATTGTTCGCCATGGTATTACCTCTGTGGATGATTACTTAAACAACGGAAACCTCACGTCGCTGGGATATACCTGTACGTGCTGGTAGTAGTTGGCGCCCTTGTACTTTATCTTGTTGCGGTCGCCCACCTGGGATATGTAGCGGTACAGCTCGTGCAGGTCCACCATGCCGTTGTTGTTGCCCGCGTACTTCTGGTCGGCCGGCATGTTGCCGGACTTGCCCACACCGGCGATCAGCCAGGCCGAGAAAAAGTCATACGCGGGTATGCCGTAGCACTCCTCGTGATAGTTGCAGGAGGTGAGCACGTAGAACTTGTTTACGACGCGGAACTCGCCCGTGTTGGCGGCGAGTCCGCCGTCGACGACGCCGGGATCGACGCTGCGGAAAGCCTCCACAGCGTTGGCGTCAAAGGTCTCGGCGGCTCTGGCAAGGCTGTCCATGCCGGAATTGCTCCTGACCTTCTGGTGCACCGCCGCGCCGGAGCCGCAGCTCTCCAGAATCACGATAACCTTGCCGGGTACCTTGATCAGGCAGTCCCTCAGCTCTTCCAGGGTTAATTCTTCGTACTTGTTGTCCCCCGGCGACATGATCAGCGCGCCGGAATTCCTGTCGGAGGCCTTGTTGCTGGAATCGCCGTGGGTGGCGATGAAGAACAGGGACACGTCGTTTTCGGTGGCCTTGGCAAAGGTCTTTTTGATCAGATTCTTGAGCTGTTTCTTGGAGGTGTTGTTCTGGGTCGTGATGCTGTATGTGCCGCCGTCGGGGGTTTGGACGTGCTGGAGCATATTCTGGAACGCGATCACGTCGACCCGGTTTCTGAAGGACCGTTCCTTCTTTTTGGCCGGATCTTTTTCTTGCGGCCAGTAGAAGTCGGTCTCGGATATCAGCAGCGCGCGGTACTTTGCGGCTTTGGCCCCGGAGGACTTCTTGTCGGCGGGAATGCCGTCGGCATGGTACGCGGCGTCCTTCCCGTTGCCGAATTCGGCCTTGGGCGTGCCGTACAGCTGGAACGCCAGGTCCCTTGCCGCCAGCTTCGTGAAGTTCAGGCCCGAGCAATACACCGCCTTGACCGGGAAGGTGACGGTGAGGGTCTGCCAGCTTTTATCGTCGCAGGAGACCTTGATCGATTCGAGGGCGGTGCGGGCGATCAGCTCGCCGCCGTGCTTGTCCTTCCGGGTGATGCCCAGATCCACGTTTTTCAGGCCGGTCATCTTGCCGGTGGTGCCATTGACCACCCAGAGCCGGCAGGCGATGCTGCCGTCGCCCAGCATCTCGACGCTTCTGGGCCACAGCGTCCACTTTCCGCCCAGCTTTTTGGCGGCGGCCTTCGTGGGCTTGCCGTGCAGGGCGCCGGTGCTGTTGTCCTTCACTGTCACGTTCATCGTGGCCTTGATGCCGTTGCCTGCGGTGGCGGTGACGACGGCTTTGCCCTCCTTCATGCCCGTGAGGATGTAATCCTTGCTCAGCCTTGCGACGGCATTGTTGGAGGACGAAAAGCTGATATTCGCCAGCGCGGTGGCAGGCTGTATGGTATAGTGCTGGTGCAGGTCGATATCCATGCCCGTATACAGCGTCACCGTCTTGTCGTCGAAGGACAGCTTCTTGAGCGCGGTGGGGTCGTTGACCGTGAGGTTGATCGTATACTTCCTGCCCTTGTCCAGCGTGACGGTGATTTTCGTGCTGCCCACGGCGAGGGGAGAGACATTGAGCTTGCTCTTGCTGTTGGCGTCCCTGGCGATCCCGGCAACCTTGCTATTGCTGTTCTTCCAGGAGGCGATATTGCCCTTCGGCGCGACGAGGACCAGCTTGTCCTTGTTGCCGATGGTATAGGACTGGCTCTTTTGCAGCTTCAGGGTGTGCGTCTTCGGCGTGTATTCGGGAATGGGCCTGGAGTCGTTATCGACGTTGTTGTTCGCTTCGCCCTCATCCGGGTCAAGGGTCGTCCCGTCGCCCAGATCCAGGTCCAGGTCCAGCTCCAGGTCGTCGGTAAGCCCGATATCCCCGATGAGCTCCGGATCTTCGGAGAATTCCGGCGCGTCGTCCAGGAGAAGCTCGTCCGTCTCCGGCAGCGAAAGCTCGGGCGCGTCGTCCAGCGTCAGCGGTTCTTCCTCGCCCAGGGCGGGCAGCGTGGCAAACAGGGCCGCGGCCAGCAGCAAGGCCAGCGCGCGCCTCAGGAATAGAAAAAACTTCGGGTACATTAAACCCAACCTCTCGTGAAGTGATGTGTATACTATAGCACGAACTGGCAATTTCTTTCAAGTTTTATCCGATTGTATTCAAGCCATTTCCGTTATTATATCACAATTCTCCCATCACCGCCTTAATTTCACACGCCGGCCGTTGACACCCGCCGCCGCAAAGTGTTATAATGCATGTCGATATCAAAAGGCGCATGGGAAATGCGCCCTTCATCGCGCTTCCAGAGAGCCGCCGGGCGGTGCGAGGCGGCAAGCGGGGCGAGGGGCCGGCCGGTTTCCCCGGGAAGTGTTACTTCCCGCGCTCCGCGCAGGAAATGGCGCGGCGGTTTTCCCCGTTACGGAAGTCGAGAGGGCCTCTACGAGCGTCCGGCGAAGCCGGACTGAAGGTGCAAGCGCAGCCGCGAAGCGGCAAGACGCGCCTGAAACCCGCGCTTGCCACAGGCAGTAGCGCGGGGCGAGGCCAATCAGGGTGGTACCGCGAAGCGCATCTGTTCGTCCTTGAGATGGCAGGTGCGCTATATCATTTTCCGAAGGAGAGAATAGATTTCATGAACATCCAATCCGCCAACGAATTGCGCAGCCTGTTCCTGCGCTTCTTCGAGGAGAAGGGCCACGCACGCATCCCCAGCGCGTCGGTCATCCCCGAGAACGACCCCACCGTGCTGTTCACCACCGCCGGCATGCACCCGCTGGTGCCCTACCTGATGGG
>JAZSAA010000331.1:0-2185 GCA_045601625.1 Clostridia bacterium
GCCGGGGAGGACGCGAAGGCCACGCCGTAGAAGAACTGGGCGCAGGTCATGAACACGATGACCATGGTGGGGTTCGTGTATCCGATGTAGATCAGGAACAGGAACAGCGCCATGCCGACGTAGGAGATGATCGTGATGGTGCGGGCAGGCATCACCTTGACCCAGTAGCGCACCACGTAGGCGCCCACCATGGCGGCCAGCGCGATGCACAGCGCGTAGGGCACCATCAGGCCGGGGTTGCCGGCGGCGTCGCGGAAGTAGTAGATGGCGGAGGCGGCGGTGACGAACTTCACGCACCACTTGGCCAGGTCGGCCAGCATCAGGATGATCAGCTGGGGATTCTGGAACAGGGACTTGAACATGTCGCCGATGGAGATCTTGTTCTGCTGGGCCGTCCTGGCGTGGCTCGCGTCCTCGATCTCCTCATAGCCCTCGGTCATCTTGAAGTGGGCGAAGTAGCCCAGCACCATGACCCAGCCCAGCACGAACGCCGCGCCGGCCCACTGGTTCTTCTCGCCGATGATGCCGCCCAGCACGGTGGCGAAGGGCAGGCCGGCGTAGGACCAGATCAGGCCGCCGATGTTGTTCCAGGTCGCGCGGGAGGAGGACAGGGTGGCCTTGTCCTCGGGGGTCTTGCCCACGACGGAGACCAGCGTGGCGTTGGCCACGTAGCCGATGTTCCAGATCACGTGGGAGACGACGGCGGCGATGATAATGATGATCGCCGACAGCCATTCGTTGTCGCTGATGCGAATGAACTGGAAGGTGTAGATGAAGGGCACGATCCAGGGCGTCAGGATCAGCCAGGAGCGATAGCGGCCCCACTTCTTGGCCTTGGTGCCGTTCAGTATGCCGCCGTAGATCCAGCTCAGGCATGCGTCGATGATGCTGAACACCGAATTGATGACGCCGGCCACGGCGGGCGCGAAGTTGGCGAAGTTCGTCAGGAATGTCATGAAGTAGAAGGTTTCGACGTTGCTCATCAGCACGAAGCCGGCGTCGCCAACGCCGAAGAAGTTCCGAAGCGCCGAGCTGAGGCCCTTCTTCTGTCCCTTGTTCTGACTCATGGTGTGATACCTCCCCATCTTGTCGTTGAGTTGTAGAATTTACGAAACCAATTCCTTCGCCTTCTGCGCGGCGGAGGCGGCGTCCTCGGTGTAGGCGTCCGCGCCGATCCTGTCGGCGAACTCCTGGGTGATGGGCGCGCCGCCCACCATGACCTTCACCTTGCTTCTCCAGGGCTGCTGGTTGATGGCGGCAACGGTCTGCTCCAGGGCCGGCATCGTGGTGGTCAGCAGCGCCGAGCAGCCGATGATCTTGGTGTCCGGGTTCTCGTCGTAGGCCGACAGGAAGCGCTCGATGGGCACGTCCACGCCCAGGTCGATCACGTCGAAGCCGGCGGACTCGATCATCATGATGACCAGGTTCTTGCCGATGTCGTGCAGGTCGCCCGCCACGGTGCCCATGATCATCTTGCCCATGCTGCCCACGCCGCCGTCGGACAGCAGGGGCTTGAGCACCTCCACGCCCTTCTTCATGGCCTTGGCGGCCACCAGCATCTCGGGCACGAAGATCTCGTTCTTCGAGAAGCGCTCGCCCACGACGCTCATGGCGTCGATCATGGTGTTCAGTATGTCCTTGGGCGCCAGGCCCGCGTCCAGTGCCTCCTGAACCACGCCCGGCGTCTTCTTTGCCTTGCCCGCGATGACGATATCCGCCACGTCCTGCAATGTTGCCATAATGAATATCCCCCTTTTGATAATATGATTGTTCCGGGCCGCGTCGCTCAACCGCGCCCCGATGCTCTATCCCGCGCCGGTCTGGTACCCCGACACGGGCCATACCGTGAGGGCGTACCGCCCTCACGGATAAAGCCGTCAGCATCCCAGCAGCGCGCACGCCCCCGGAATGAGTATCGCCACCAGCACCGCCACGAAGATGGAGGCGGGCACGCCGGTTCTGACCATGTCAGAAAAGCTGTAGTATTTGAATTTATAGGTGAACATCGGCACCGCGTCGGTGGGCAGCACGAAGGTGACCGCCGACCAGAAGGACACCAGGATCGCCGCGCCCGCCGGGTTGATGTTGGCCAGCACCGCCAGCTCCACGATGGGCACCACCGCCAGGCCCGCCACCGCGGGGCCGGAGGGGATGAGGATGTGGATGCAGCACACCAGGAACGAGA
>JAZSAA010000332.1:0-4705 GCA_045601625.1 Clostridia bacterium
GAAGTGCATTTTCGGCGTCTTTGACTGCATTTCTGCGTTGATTTCCCTTGACTTAGCCCCACTAAGCCTGCGGAAAATCGCCTTGAAATGCAGTCAAATCCACTCGAAACTGCATCTCCTGGCATTTAGAAACACACTCTAGTATTATCCCTTTTTCTTCGTGACGTCGTCCCCGAATACCGTCAGCCAGTCGTTCTTCATTGAGATCGGTATCCAGCCGTTTTCCGCGCAGAAGTCGTAGACGGGCTGCGCCTTCTCGAGGCTGCCGCTCTCCCGGACGTCGTCGTCGCAGCAGACGAAAAACGCCGCAGTTTTGTACTGCTCGTTGCCCATAACGTAGTTCGTCATGCTGATGTCCCCGGCGCTGTTGCCGAAGGACAGCACCGGACACTGGCCGACCTGCTCGGCGATCATCGATACTTTGGTCATCTTCAGGTTCTTGTTGGCGATCTTTCCGCTCAGCACCAGCTCGTCCTGGTTGCTGAATACGTATTCCGCGCCGGGCTTGTCGCCCTGGTTCTTCGCGGAAATCAGCTCCTCCGTGCCGATGATGTACCGCGAGGCCAGGATCAGGCTGCCCTCGACGAGGGCGCGCACCACCAGCCGGTCGCTGCCGCTGCACACATAAACCGTGAAGCCGTGATCCTGGAGGTAATCGATGACCTGCACCATGGGATGATAGAACGCCTCGCTGACATACATGCCGTCGTAGCCCGGCGACGGCCTCTCCGCGTACTGCCTGACGTAGTGGGCAAAATCCTTGACGCTCATGCCGGCAAAGGCATGGGCGATGCAGTTGCCGATCCCCACCTCGAAGCCGGCGGGAACGACGCCCGTGTCGATGATCGACTGAACGGTGTTCGCCATCTCGATCTCGTACTCCGACGCCTGCTCCCGATAGGTCTCGTCCTCCAGTATCCGGTGTTTGTACAGCATGAAATCAAACCACGTCGGGTCGGATTCGCAGTACAGCGTCCCGTCCAGGTCGAACACCGCGATGCGGTCCTTCTTCGGGATAAAATCCGGGCTCTGTTTGTCCGTGACGTCGTTGACGTAATCCACCAGCGCCTTCTTCGAGGCGGCGTCATCGGCCCAGAGCGAGAGCTGGTGGGCCTTCTTCTTGTTTTCCCGCTTCCGCTTCTCCACGGCCATCCGCCTCAGATAGCGCATGCCCAGGTCGAACATCAGGTCGTCGGCGTCGATGCCGTCGTCGAACGTCTCTCCCAGCGTCTCGCTGATCCTTCGCCTCAGTATTTCGTTGAACTCCCTCTTCATGCCTGCGTCCCTCTTTCCGCGGTTTCTCTGTCGATGACACCAGTATACCATATCCCCGGCCGTGGGAATGGCAAAAATCCGGCATGCCTGTGAATATTTTATTTCCCCGGAACCATCCGCCCGCCCCATCCGTCCAAGGAACCGGAAAACAATACAGGAGAAAGTAACCATGAAGGCATTGCTTTTGCTATTGTTTCCCCTGCCCGCCCTCGGCGGCTACTGGCTGATGGGGCAAATCGATCGCTTCATCCGCAGGATTCACCGGTGGTAGACGGCGTGTGACGGTTCTGTGACACAGGCCATGCTACAATGGCCACGTCAACAGGGAAACAACGACGACGATGGAAACGCCAACCGAATAAAACAACAACCGACAAATGAGAAGGAGGAAACGAAAATGGATAACAACGAGATCAAGAACGTCACCGAGCTGAGTGTCGAAGAGCTGGAAGAGGTTTCCGGCGGCAAGAGCGGCAGCGGCCGGCGCGTCAAGGCCGTCAGCGGCGACAGCTACGTGCGCAAGCATCCCGACAAGGACGCGGCCGACTTCGGCGTGCTGTACCGCGGCGATTCCGCGCCCTACCTCGAGGAGAAGCGCTGGGACGACCGGGACGTCGTCTGGTACAAGGTCAACTTCCACGGCCACAAGGGCTGGGTCTCCTCCCGCTATACCAAGATCGTCGGCTGACGCCGAAGCGACCACGACAACCAAGAACAACCCCGGCAGACGCGCCGCTCAATAAAAGGAGGTACTTACCATGATGAATGAGAATATGAACGAGCTGAATGAGAAGATCGTTGCGCTGACCGACGAGGAACTGGAGTCCGTCACCGGCGGCAAGCACAGCTACATCGAAGGCGACGATGGCAAGAGCCACGTCCGCACCGGCCCCGGCCTGGGTTACAAGTCCATCGGCGTGCTGCATCGCGGCGAGGACGCGAGGTTCCTGGGCGAGACCTCGATCGACGAGCGCGGCGTGAAGTGGTACAAGATCCGCTGGGACGGCCGCAGCGCCTGGGTGTCCAGCATGTACACCAAGAAGGTCAAGTACTGAGATACGCTTCAAAGAGGAGATGTACAACATGAAGAAACTGATCGCTGTCCTGATGGCCGCCCTGCTGGCGCTGAGCGCCGCGGCGTTCGCGGAGACCTATCGCTCCGATGACATCAACTTTGAATACGATGAAAACGCCTTTGAGATCAGCCTGGATGACCGCACCGACGACGAGACGACCGTGGTGCTGTACGGCAAGAACGAGGCCTGGGGCCATACCTTCGTGAGCTTCTACCTGAAGGACCTGGAGGACGGCGAGAAGTTTCCCACCATGGAGGAGATGTCTCAGATCCCCGACACAACCGTCACCCAGGGCGAATGGAAGGGCTACAAGGACGTGTTCATGTACACCATCGAGAACGACGACGGCACCACCGAGTACTTCTTCACCGCCCCGGTGAAGGATAACGATGACAACGAAGTCGAGGATTTGCTGACGGTGCATATCGGCGTGAGCAAGATCGACGACGAGGCCGTCCTCCAGGAGCGCGACGACGCCATCAGCGCGGTCGTGGACTCCCTGAAGGTGGACGACTGACCCACATTTCCCTCCTACATATCCTTGAACACGGGATGCGGCAAGGCGAACTGCCCTGCCGCATCCCTTTGTCCATGCCCTACGCCCCTTCGAGGAAGCGGACCACCGCGTCCTGGAACGCGCGATAATACGGCTTTTCGTACATCATGATGTGGGAGCCGCCGGGGATGATCTCCAGGCGCGAGCCCTCCGGCAGGCGATCGGGGGCGGCCCCTATCGCCGCCCAGTCCATATAGGGGTCCTCGGTGCCGCAGATGACGAGCGTGGGCACGGCGATCGAATCCAGGTCGATCAGCGCCCTTGAACGATCGACCAGGGCGTCCTTCCTCCAGCCGTTCGGGCTGGAATCCCCGTCGTAGCGCCAGCAGCTCGAGCAGAACAGGCCGATGACCACCGGGTCCGCGACGGCTTCGTCAAAGCCCCCGTCCGGTCCGCGCTGGAAATCCTCCGCCGCGCCCTCCCAGGTGTTGTGGCTGAAGGGCGCGTCGCCGACGTCGCCTCCGAGCCCGGTCATTACCGGCCCGTAGAGCACGAGCCTGCCCAGGTGCTCCGGTCGCCCCGCCGCGTAGCGTCCGGCGGTCATGGTGCCCCAGCTCCAGCCGAGGACGTCCACCCTGTCCGCGCCCGTGTGCCGGACGATGGCTTCCACGGCGGCGTCGATATCCCCGGCGGCGTAGGCGGTGTCCGGCATGAAGCCGTCCGCCACCTCGCCGGAGCGCCCGTATCCCGCGATGTCCAGCCGCCAGACCCCGTAGCCCTTCCGGGCCAGGCGGCGCACGAGGCTGTAATCCTGATAGTCCACGTCAAATATGTGGGAGGAATACGTGGACCCGTGCAAAAGCAGTATGTGCCTCTCCGGCCCGGCGCCGGCCAGGCGCACACAGTCGAGGTGCAGCGCGCAGCCGTTGCGTTCGAGCGGAAGCGCCTCATAGACATAGTCGGTCATATTCCCCTCCAAACCCTGCGCGCAGCCAAGCAGCGCGACGAACAGCATCGCAAGGGCGCACAGCAGCGCCCGCGGTAACAGCTTCAACTTCATATCGGACTCCGTTTTCGCAATGAATTGTATCTTTCTCAGTCATTATACCACGCCCCCCGGCCCTCTGAACAGGGGCGTGTGACGCTTCTGTGACAGACCGGGTGCTATAATGACCTCATTAAAGCCCCCCGGACGGGGCTGACACGACGCGAACCGCGTAAAAGGAGGTTTTTCACCATGAAAAAAATGATTGCCCTGCTGATGGCCGCCCTGCTGGCCCTGAGCGCCGCCGCCTTCGCCGAAACCTACCACACCGGCGACATCACCTTTGATTACGACGAGCAGGCCTTTGAGATCACCCTGGACGACAGCACCGACGACGTAACCAACGTGGTGGTATACGGCAAGGTCGAGGCCTGGGGCCATACCTACGTCAACTTCTACATGGAGGACCTGAAGGATGGCGATCATTTCCCCACCGCGGAAGAGCTGGCCAAGGAAAACAACGTCGAAGTCACCCAGGGCGAATGGAACGGCTACAGCAACGTGCTCATGTGCGCCATTGAGGGCGACGACGGCATGACCCGCAGCACCTTCGTCGTTCCGGTGATGGATGACGACGATAACGAGATCGACGACATCCTGACGGTGGGAATCGGCACCTCGAAAATCGAGGACGAGGCCGTCCTCCAGGCGCGCGACGACGCCATCAGCGCGATCGTGGACTCGCTGAAGCTGGACGACTGATAACGCTCTCCAAAAAGACATCCCACAAGCGGCGCCACCGTGGACGATAGCCCGGGGCTGTAGCGGGCGGGCGCGCGGAGCGCACAGAACCCCCCTCCTTGCCGGGGCGGC
>JAZSAA010000333.1:0-3516 GCA_045601625.1 Clostridia bacterium
TCAGGCTGCGCACCGATTCGGGGGCGCGGGTGGCCGTGACCCGCGTCACGCTGCGCAGGCTTGATGACGGCATTTAATACACAGGACGGAGGGCAAAACCCATGAAGCTCATCATCCAGATTCCCTGTTACAACGAGGCGAAGACCCTCGAGGTGGCGCTGAACGACCTGCCGAGGCACATCGACGGGATCGACACCATCGAGTACCTGATCATCAACGACGGCAGCCGGGACGACACCGTAGAGGTGGCGCGGCGGTGGGGGGTTCACTATGTGGTGAACTTCACCCAGAACCGGGGGCTGGCGAAGGGGTTCATGGCGGGGCTGGACGCCTGCCTGCGCAACGGGGCGGACATCATCGTGAACACCGACGCGGACAACCAGTATTGCGGCGACGACATCGAGACCATCGTGCGGCCGATCCTGGAGGGGAAGAGCGACATCGTGATCGGGGCGCGGCCCATCGACCAGACGGCCCACTTTTCGCCGCTGAAGAAGAAGCTGCAGCACTTCGGGTCGTGGGTGGTGCGCAAGGCGTCGAAGTCGGACATCCCGGACGCGCCCAGCGGGTTCCGGGCGTACAGCCGGGAGGCGGCGCTGCGGCTGAACGTGACCAACGAGTACACCTACACGCTGGAGACCATCGTGCAGGCGGGGCGGGAGCGCATCCCGATGACGTCGGTGCCCATCCGCACCAACGCGGAGCTGAGGCCGTCGCGGCTGTTCAGCAGCATGTTCGGGTACGTGAAGAAGTCGATGCTGACGATCCTGCGGGCGTATGTGCTGTACAAGCCGCTGAAGTTCTTCACGATCCTGGGCTCGGTCCCCTTCGGCATCGGCGTCATCCTGGGGATACGGTTCCTGGTGCTGGCCTGCCGGGGGCAGTCGGGCGGGCACGTGCAGTCGCTGATCCTGGCCAGCACGCTGCTGATGATGGGGTTCATGACCTATGTGGTGGGGATACTGGCGGACACCATCTCCGCGGAGCGGAAGATCCTGGAGGACGCGCAGTACCACGCCCGCAGGGCGGACTACGCCACGGACAGGGCCGCGGAGGCGGACCGGGACGACGGGGCAAAATGACGAAGCGGGAAGGATCCTTGAATTGAACCGAAAACAGATCGTGCGCACCGTCGGCAACGTGCTGATGGCGGTCGCGGTGGCGTTTATACTGTACAAGCTGTACCAGTACCGGGGCGCCCTCGCCGGGGCGTTCAACGGGCGGGTCGGGCTGGTAATGCTGGTCTCGGCGCTGTTCACTGCCTTCACCTTCGTGGTGATGGGCGTGCTGTACGGGGGCCTGGTGGGGCGCATCTCCGGGGGAAAGGCCCCGGTGGGGCTGACGACGTGCATCTACTGCAAGTCGAACCTGTACAAGTACATCCCCGGGAACGTGCTGCAATACGTGGGGCGGAACCAGATCGCGGAGTTCACCAACGCCCGGCACGACCAGGTGGCGCTGGCGTCGGTGATCGAGATGGCCGCGCAGGCGGCGGGGGCGCTGCTGGTGTCGCTGTTCCTGGCCCGGGGGTATGTGCTGGACTGGTTCAACCGGCAGAACAAGGCGCTGCTGTTCGGGATCGCGGCCCTGGGGGTCGCGGTGGTGGCGGCGGCGCTGGTCATCCTGGGCCGGAAGAAGAAGGGCCTGCTGGACGAGCTGAAGGCGTTCCTGACCGGGCGGAACCTGCTGTTTTTGCTGGGGCTGCTGGGCTTCATCGTGGCGACGCAGGCGGTCAACGGCGCGCTGTTCGTGTGGCTGATGCGCACGCTGGCGCCCGACCTGCCCCGGGCGTACTGGAGCAACATCGCGGGGGTGTACTGCTTCGCGTGGCTGGTGGGCTTCATCACGCCGGGCGCGCCGGGGGGCATGGGCATCCGGGAGGCGCTGCTGTCGGTGCTGCTGGCCAACGTGGTCGCGCCGGAGATGATCACCGCGGCGGTGGTGCTGAACCGGGTGGTCACCATCTGCGGCGACGTGCTGGCGTTCCTGGCCTCGAAGCTGCTGGCGAGGGGCGCGGAGGGCTGAAAATGAATGGCGTCGGCCGGGAATGGGGTGCTGACCCCCTCCGGCCCGTCCGCGACGGACCACTCCCACGGGACTGCCGGCCCTGTTTCCCGGGCGCCCGACGCCCCTTTCAGGGCAGGCTGGACGGTAGCCGATCCCCAAAGGCCTCCCCTGAAAGGGGAGGTGCTGAGCGAAGCGAGGCGGAGGGGTTCTGGCCGCAAGGCGGAAAAACGGGGATCGCTTATCCTGACAGATACCAGATGAAATGAAGGAATACGGAGGCGCAATGATATGAACATCGCGGTGGCCGGTACGGGCTATGTGGGGCTTTCGCTGGCGGTGCTGCTGGCGCAGCACAACCACGTGGAGGCGGTGGACATCCTGCCGGAGAAGGTGGAGATGATCAACCGGGGCACAAGCCCCATCCGGGACGAGTACATCGAGAAATACCTGAAGGAGAAGCCGCTGGACCTGGTGGCCACGCTGGACGGCGAGGCGGCGTACCGGCAGGCGGATTACGTGATCATCGCCGCGCCGACCAACTACGACCCGTCGAAGAACTTCTTCGACACCAGCGCGGTGGAGAGCGTGATCCAGCTGGTGAGCCGGGTGAACCCGGAGGCGTACATGGTGGTCAAGAGCACGGTGCCGGTGGGGTTCACGGCCTCGGTAAAGGCGAAGTACGGGGTGAAAAACATCCTGTTCAGCCCGGAATTCCTGCGGGAGTCGAAGGCGCTGTACGACAACCTGTATCCCAGCCGCATCGTTGTGGGGGCGGACATGGACGACCCGGCGGCGGCAGAGGCGGCGCGGACGTTCGCGGGGCTTCTGCAGGCGGCGGCGATCAAGGCGGACATCCCCACGCTGTTCATGGGCACCACGGAGGCGGAGGCGGTGAAGCTGTTCGCCAACACGTACCTGGCGCTGCGGGTGTCCTACTTCAACGAGCTGGACACCTACGCCGAGGTGAAGGGGCTGGACACGCGCTCCATCATCGAGGGGGTGTGCCTGGACCCGCGCATCGGTTCCCACTACAACAACCCGTCCTTCGGCTACGGCGGCTACTGCCTGCCCAAGGACACCAAGCAGCTGCTGGCGAACTACAACCACGTGCCCCAGAACATGATGACGGCCATCGTGGAGGCCAACCGAACCCGCAAGGAGTTCATCGCGGACCGGGTGCTGCAAAAGGCGGGGGGCTACGCCTACGGCGAGGCGTCCCACTACGACCCGGCCCGGGAGGGGGAGGTGACGGTGGGCATCTTCCGGCTGACGATGAAGGCCAACAGCGACAACTTCCGGCAGTCGTCCATACAGGGCGTGATGAAGCGGCTGAAGGCGAAGGGGGCCACGGTGATCGTGTACGAGCCGACGCTGGCGGACGGCTCCACGTTCTTCAACTCCAGGGTGGTCAACGACCTGGCGCGCTTCAAGGCCCTCAGCCAGGTGATCATCGCCAACCGCTACGACGAGAGCCTGGACGACGTGCGGGACAGGGTGTATACCCGGGAC
>JAZSAA010000334.1:0-18460 GCA_045601625.1 Clostridia bacterium
GGATCCACCTGTTCCCATCCCGAACACAGAAGTTAAGCCTCAGCACGCTGATAGTACTTGGCTGGAAACGGCCCGGTAGGGTAGGTCGTCGCCGGATCTCATCGAGAGTCATTCGTTTGAATGACTCTCTTTTTTTATGTCGTGATCACAAACACTGTTGGCAGCAGTCAGAATCTTCGGTGACAGTTCCCTTGGAGAGGGAGCCTTAAGAAAAGCCTGTCTTTCAGAGGAAGTTGTCTCCGGAAAGGGCTGGAAGGAGTCCGTTATAGTATATCGCTTGACGCACACCACGCTGATTTCCCGGGGTGTTGCGGGCAATTGAAATGTTACAGATCCTTCGACTGCGCTCAGGATGACAGAGATTCGGTTCGATTGTCATCCTGAGCAAAGCGAAGGAACTGTTTGAAATGAATTGTGCAGGTTGGCTATAGCAGTCGCTTTGGATTATCGGTTTGTTCGAGCAGATAATCAATGGATACGTTGAAATAATTGGCCAGTTTGATCAGCGTTTCATAATCGGCCTCATGGGTGCCGGTTTCATAACGGCTGATGGTATTTTGGTTCATGGACAGGTCCATGGCCAGCTTTAGCTGGGATATGCCGCGTTCTTTGCGCAACTGTTTTAAACGCATGCACATCCCTCCTTGACTTGAGTATACCAAAACGGTATAATCTAAATATCCCGAATACGGATATAATGGGGGATGATGCAATTGGTTGTTCAGAATAGATTGGATTATACGATGATGGGCGATAGAATTCGAGAGCAAAGGCAGTTGTTGGAGCTTACACAGGGACAATTGGCCAAACGCGCCGGCGTAACCGCCTCCTTCATCGGCCATATCGAGCGGGCGGAGAAGGTGCAGTCGCTGGAGACTGTCGCAAGGCTGAGCCGGGCGTTGAATACCACGATGGAGTGGCTCGTGTTTGGGGAAAGACAGCGGTGCGAGGGAGAAGCCTGCCCGCTGTTTGCGGATTTGGAAGCGCTTTACAGCGCTTATGGGTTCAGGCGAAAGGTATGAGGATGCGCCCCGGCGGCAGTGGAGCCAGCCGTCGGGGCGCATGGTCAATGCTTATCCACAGATATTTTCTTATTTATGATAGGGCTCGCCCGTGCGTATGCGCTCGGCGCGGTACAGCTGCTCCAGTAGGATGACCCGCATCAGGCCGTGGGGAAAGGTGAGGTTCGAGAAGGACAGCTTGGCGTCGGCGCGGACCAGTACCGCTTCAGAAAGGCCGTTGCTGCCGCCGATGACGAACACGTTCCGGCGACCGTCTCCGTTCCAGGAGGTCAGCTTCCTGGACAGCGCCACCGAATCGGGCGCTTCGGCCTTGATACAAAGGCAGATCACCCGGTCTGTTGGGCGGATGTGCCGCAGCAGCGCCTGGCCTTCCCGGTCCATGTTTTGCCGGATCAGGGCCTCGCTGGGCTTTTCGGGATCCTTGATGTCGTCCACGGCGATGATCTCGTACTTGCCGTAGCGGGAGAGCCGCTTCAGGTATTCGTCGCAGCCCTGCTGTTGCCACTTCTCCTTCAGCCTGCCCACGCACAGTATCGTACCGTTCATGCGGCGCCTCCCCGGGTCGTGAGGATCAGGAGGATCAGCGTCGATGCGGCCATCGCAAGCACGGCGGCCAGCAGCATGGCCCGGTCCCGCCCCTCCAGCGGACGGTGGATGCGCGGGATGGGCTCGATGCCCTCCCGGCGCGCCCGCAGGCGCAGTGAGGCCATAAGCATGAGCATCATCGCGGCGATCATCATCGTCTGGACCGCCAGCGAGAATATCGCCGCGGCATCGATGGTCACGGGCGCGTCGCCCTGTCCGGACGCCAGGTAGGGAAGCACCAGGCAGAACGTGTTGTAGACGGTGTGATACACCATGGCGGCGTACAGCGAGTCCAGGGCGAAGGCCAGGAAGCCCGCCACCGCGCCGACCAGCAGGTAGGCGGGGATGCCGTAGAGGTTGCTGTGCAGCAGCGCGAACAGCGCCGCCGTCACGCCGATGGCGAACCGGGTGCCGCGGCTCTCCCAGGCCGACAGCACGAAGCCGCGGAACAGCAGTTCCTCGCAGATGGCGGGTATCGCGGCCAGCGAGACCACGGAGGTCAGCAGCTGCCGCTGGTCCTGGGGGACGGGCACCGATTCCAGGCCCCGCAGGCCCAGCGCGTCCAGGCCCGCGCCCCAGGCGGCGGAAAGCATGCTGGCCACGTAGACGCTCAATGCCCCCAGCAGCGCCACCGACAGCGTGGGCAGCAGCGGCAGGGCGTTCAGGCGCATGGCAGCGCCCATTCCCGGGCGGCGCAGCATGTACAGCCCCACCGGCAGAACCATGAAGGGCAGGTAGTACAGCGCGTTGACCACGGCCACGCTCGCCTCGGGCAGCAGGAGCTCAAACAGCGTGGAGATCCAGAGCCCGGCGGCAGCAAGCAGCACAAACCCGCTCGCAGCAAACAGCGTCGGGCGGGGCGTGGATTCGATTTTGGAATACAACGGATCGATCATAATGCTTAAACAGACGCGGCGGCGTATATGCCGCGGGCGGGGGTATTGGCGGGGGAAGCAGGTCCCCCCCGCCATGTTTCATACGTTGAAGCGGAACAGCGTCACGTCGCCGTCCTTCATCACGTATTCCTTGCCCTCGCTGCGCACCAGGCCCTTTTCCTTGCAGGCATTCATGCTGCCCTCGCGGATCAGGTCGTCGTAGGCGACGATCTCGGCCCGGATGAAGCCGCGCTCGAAGTCGGTGTGGATCTTGCCGGCGGCCTGGGGGGCCTTGGTGCCGTTCACGATGGTCCAGGCGCGGACCTCCTTGGGGCCGGCGGTCAGGAATGAGATCAGGCCCAACAGTCGGTAGCCCAGTACCACCAGACGATCCAGGCCGGAGACGCCGATGCCCATGTCCTCCAGGAACATCGCCTTCTCGTCCGGCTCCATCTGGGAGATCTCCTCCTCGGCGGACGCGCAGATGACCAGCACCTCGGCGCCCTCGCTGTCGGCGATCTCGCGCACGGGCTTCACCAGGGGCAGCTCGGCC
This sequence comes from Clostridia bacterium, assembly GCA_045601625.1. Classification (GTDB taxonomy): domain Bacteria; phylum Bacillota; class Clostridia; order Christensenellales; family Aristaeellaceae; genus UBA2862. The sequence goes on from JAZSAA010000334.1 coordinate 3,036, forward strand.
TCGTCCTTGCCCAGGTCCTCCTCGCCGATGTTGGCGGCGTAGATGACCTTCTTGCTGGTCAGCAGGAACCAGTCGCGCACCACGGCCTGCTGGTCCTTGTTCAGGGGGCAGGTACGGGCGGGCTTGCCGGCGTTCAGGTGCTCCAGCAGCAGCTTGCCGGCCTCGGCCTCCACGGCGAACTTCTTCTCGCCCTTTTTCATCATGGCAGCGGCCTTCTCCGAGCGCTTGGTGACGGTCTCGATGTCGGCCAGGATCAGCTCGGTGTTGATGACGTCGATGTCCCGGGCGGGGTCCACGCTGCCGTCCACGTGGATGACGTTGTCGTCCTCAAAGCAGCGCACCACGTGCACGATGGCGTCCACCTCGCGGATGTGGCTGAGGAACTTGTTGCCCAGGCCCTCGCCGCGGCTGGCGCCCTTCACCAGGCCGGCGATGTCCACGAATTCCAGCGTGGCGGGGGTGTATTTCTCGGGGTGATACATCTCGGCCAGCACGTCCAGCCGGTGGTCCGGCACGGCCACCACGCCGGTGTTCGGCTCGATGGTGCAGAAGGGATAGTTCGCCGCCTGCGCGCCCGCGCACGTAATGGCGTTGAACAGCGTGCTCTTGCCTACGTTCGGCAGGCCAACGACGCCTAACTTCATTTTTCCTCACATCTCCTTATTCTTCAGGGGTTTTCGGGCCTCTTTCAAGGCGCTTTGTACCATTTATGTACCATTTTCTCCGTTCTCGAACAGCCGAATGGCACTTTCCATGGAATCATCAGTCACATGAACGTACCTGTCCATGGTTGTCTTCATGCTCGCGTGTCCCAACAGCTTCTGCAGCACCTCCGGCTGCATTCCGCTTTCTATAGCTCGCGTCGCGTAGGTGTGGCGCAACGCGTGCATACAAAAGCGCTTGATTCCCGCTTCATCACACAGCTTGTAAAGGTGGGTATCATACGAGCTGTTCTTTGCAGGCTCTCCTGTCCGCCAATTGATGAACACCAAATCGCGCATCCGCAGCTTTGACATCTGCCCCGTCCGGCGATCCATGTACTCAAGCTCAAGAGACAGGGTATCGGACTGCTTGCGCGTATCTCGCTCATCGTAAAGCTCCTTGAGAATCTCAATGGCTCTGTTGGTGAGAGGAATGGTTCGGTAGCTCTGCTGGGTCTTCGGAGGCCCGGCGCGCCATCCCTTATACTTGTGGCGGTATTCCAGCGTCTTATTGACGGTCAGCGTGCGCTTCTCGAAGTCGATCGCGTCCCACGTCAGGCCGATCAGTTCGCCCGTTCGCAATCCCGTTTACAGAATCAAGGCGTATTGATGGTAGTTGTGGGAACGCTTGACGGTTTCAAGAAACCTGTGCTGCTCGTCAATCGTCAGGAAGTGAATATCGTCTACTGCCCGAGTGGGTTTTGTGCAGAGAACACCGTTCATCGGGTGCTTTGAAATCACATCGTTCATCAAAGCCGATTTGAACATGGTACCCATCGCGATGTACGCTTGTCGGATTGTGCCGCCCGCATAAGTCTTTCCCATTTTGAACTCCTTTCCCGCATTGAGAAAAGAGCTCCATGCAACAAACATATTGTACCACGAAGTTATCTTTTTCTCAATAGCGGACTTGTAATCAGATCACTAATTTATATTGGATGTACTGCTCAAGCTCTCTGCGCTTGACCAGCTTCTTTGTACCGACGTAGAGAACAAAGGGGCAGTTGGGCGCGCGCAGCATGCTGTCAATCTTGTTTATGCCAATGTTGCTGTACTCCGCTGCTTCCTTGATCGTCAGATTCAGCTTTAAGTGAATAGAGACTCGTTCAATTTCATTTGTCATTTTGGTTTTCCTCATATTATGAAATATTGCAGCAAGCAGCCTCAACCCATCCTTATCTGTGAATCGGGGGACTTTACCCTTTTTTGTTTTCATCTGTTCCATTGCTTCGTCCATCGCAATTGTGTACCGTGATGAGCATTTACAGCCTTTGCAACCTCGACTCCAGAAGACCCGGCAGGTCACGATGGACTTCACCAACTACCTGTGCAGGTATTTCAAGGCCGTCGCCAGCGACAGCGCCATTCCCTTTACCACAGAGATGGAGCACACCCGCGCCTACCTGGCCGTGGAACAGGCGCAGTTGGATATGCGCGTCGTAGAATACGATACCCCGTTCACCCGCTTCCACCTGTCTCCGCTGCCCCTTCAGCCCATTGTGGAAAACACCGTAAAGCACGGCATGGATTCCTATACCGGGCCGCTGCGCATCTTGAACCGAACGCGGAACACGGATTCCGGTACTGGGATCATCGTGGAAGATACCGGCCCAGACTTTGATTATTCTGATGACAGCAAGCCCCATACCACGCTGAATAACATACGGCAGCGCTTGGAGATGATGTGCCACGGAGCAATGACGATCATGCCCCGAGAGGGAGGCGGAACCTTGGTAAAGGTAAAGATACCCGGACCGGTCTAATACCAGATTCCATGTCGGCTGTGCCGACACAAATAGAGATGAAAACGGGTATCGCGGGATGCCCGTTATTTGTGTAGAATAGAGGCGGGGCAAACTACAAAGCACGGTACGCGAAGTTGCAAGCAACTTCGCGTGGCAAGGCAGTATACTAATACTGTTCAATCTAAAAATGTACAAGCATGCGAGGGCATTTTTTCGACATACCAAGGCGAAGGCCCGCAGGCTTGCTGGCGGCAAGTCAAGGGGCTTCAACGCCGGTATGGCGGAAAAAGCTCCGCAGGATTGTATAGGTTTAGCTTGTGATTGGTATTACTAACCGTACCAAAGAACATCGCTGGAATTCGAACGATTAATCGTTTGAGCTACAGCTCAGGTTTATATGGTTTTGACACTCTGGAAAAGACGCTTGACGCCAGCGGAAAAGGAACGGTATAATATGGACTGTAGTTTTACGATGCCTAAACATGAGATGGAGAAATAAAGCTGAAGAGTTGGATGCGTTTTCTGGCGATGGTCTGTGTGATGGGCACTGGGCTTTTGCGCCCTGGCGGAGGAGAGTGCGCGGCTGGGGGACATGACGAACGGAGATGTGCTCTATCAGGTCGCGCTGTTGCAGTCATTGGCGCAGGGCTACTTTGACGGCATCGTCACCGTGGGCGAGCTGAAGCGCCACGGCGACACCGGCATCGGCGCCTTTGAGGGGGTCAACGGCGAGATGATCGTGCTGGAGGCACCGTTAACAGGCCGTCGCCCACGGCAGCATCGCCGCCCCCGCCGATGAGGAGACCGTGCCCTTTTCAAGCGTGACTTCCTTTGACGTGGATGAAGCGCTCACGCTCAGCGGCATCGCAGACATGGCGGCGTTGCAGGCGTCATTGACCGACGTGGTGAATCAGCCCGGTGCGAACCGCTTTACATGGTGAAGATCGAGGACACTTTTGCTGTGCTCAAGGTGCGCAGCGAGTACATGCAGGAAATGTCGGATGCTGGACGTGGCGCTGGCCGCGGACCAGACCGAGTTTGAATATGAGAATATCCGCGGCACAATGGTCGGCCTGTACTGCCCGCATTATATGGGCGGCCTGAACAGCGTGGGCTGGCACTTCCGCCTTATCAATGAGGACCGGACCCGGGGCGGGAATGCGCTGCCGGTCAGCGTCGCGGACGCGGAGGCCGCCTTCGACATGACGGATGGCTTCGAGATGACGCTCTCCCGCGAAGCGGTGTTCCAGGACATGCAGCTTTCAAAAGACATGGACGAGGCGATCCATCGGGCGGAGACGGCGACGACCGGGAATTAATCACAGCCAACCAAGCGCAACGAACTGCGACGGAATGTCGTGAGGAGGTACGCATGGAGCTTTCATTCCTTTACAGCATACCGAGGGCAGCGTTTCTTGACAGGTTCTTTCTTTTGTTTTACAAAACTCCCGGGATCCATCGGGCAGCTGTGGCCCATCGTTGGAATCGCGCTTTTGGTCTTCAAAAAGACGAAGAAGACGGGGGCCGCCGTTCTCCTTTCATTTGTCGGTGTGCTGCTGTTTGGGGAGCTGCTTTTGAAGCATGTGGCGACGAGAATACGTCCATGCCAGATCGACCAGGCTTTCGCCATGCTGATCGAGCGCCCGACCAGTTCGTCATATCCATCGACGCACTCCGCCTTTGCGTTTGCAGCGACGGATGTCCTGTGCGGGGTCGTTCTGGGGATCCTGGTTGGCCTCGCCGCGGTCAGAACCTGCAGGCTTGCGTCAAAGAAGATGCAGAGTAAAGGGATCAGGGGAGAACGGCAAGAAGGTTGAATCAAAGAGCGCAGAGAGGCGGTGCGCTACGCCTTCACGGCGAACCGCCTCTGCGCGCTCCCTCTATCTCCGCCCCACAAGCCCCACGTTGCCCCCAGTCGCGGCTCCGACCGAAATGTATTATACTCGGATGTAAAGGGATAACGATCACGTCCTGATCCGTCTGCGCATCAGAATCACTCATCTGCTCCCAACAGATTTTGAGCCCTGTGCCTTCCTGGCAATGACACCTTCATCGGTGGATTGTCCTTCAACAGGACAAAGAGGGACGTCTGGACATAGGGATTCCGGATGAATTCCGGAAACTGCTTGCGCCCTATAGAGCAGGAAGAGACTCTCAAAGGAGTGAAGCACTTATGGCGCTCTCTGTCGGGCGGCACGCGTCCAGTGGAATTGACGAAGGCAGAGGTCGTTCCGCAGACGCGGGAATAACGGAATCGAGGGAAGCCTGCTTCAACCAAAATAAACGCATTGTCGGGGTACAGGCTTCCGCCCGCGACAGGATTATGGTCTATGACCAATATGGCGACGGCTGGGCAAGCTGGCCGCTGAACGACGGTGAAACCGGCGGCAACAACATGGAAAACAGCGGATGTCTCATCTTCGCCTACGCGCATGCCATCCAGTGGCTGACGGGGCAAAAGGCATCCCGGGCGGACAGGGCGGCATTGATAAAGGAATTGATCTGCGTTTGTGATTTTCCCTGGGGGCCAAGGGCATACAACCCAACGGATGCCCAGGCGCTGTACAGCGCACACATCATGCGCAGGTACGGGGCTGTCGAGATTCCCGTGCCACGCAGTGCCCCGGCGATGGAAGAGCTCTTTGGACGGGGCGGAGTGATGATTGCAAACCCTGGCGGCCATTACATCGCCGCTGTCGGGGCCGCTTATGGAGACTCTGGAGGCGGTACCGGCGATGAATACTGCATCCATGTCGTCGATTCCTCCTGCCAGAGCACCTGGTGGCGAACCAACCAGAACTATGGCTCCCCGTTGTATGAATTCGACAGCCGTGGCATCATTCAGGGATATCGCAAGGAAGGCGACAGCTTTGTAGATGGGACCGTCAACGGCACGGTCATGTCCAAATGGGCCGGCGGCGAGTATTGGGTGCCCTGCAATGCGTTTTGCCGCTACAGGCTGGACAGGGCCTACCTTCCTGGCGACTCTGACCTGTGAAAAGAGGTAACCATGTCCAACGAAAGCATACAGAAGCCCTGTGTTCCGCTGCGAAGCGTCCGCATACGGGCGGTGGGAGACATCATGTTCTGCAAGGGCCAGCTGGCCTATGCCAGAAACAGCGGCGGCAGCTTTTACAACCAGTTTGAATGGATCGCGGAGCAGTTGGCAGACGCCGACTTTACCGTGGGGAACCTGGAGGGCACCATCGGGCAATACCGAACGATCCCCTGTTCCGGCTATCCCCGGTTCAACGCCCCCGAAGCGGCTCTGGCTCCGCTGCGGGATTGCGGCGTGGATCTTCTGACCCTGGCCAACAACCACATGCTGGACCGCTGGGAGGGCGGTGTGGAAAACACCCTGGACAACGTGGAGAAGTATGGCTTTGCCCATGTCGGGGCTTATCGCAGTCCAGCGGAGAAGCAGCGCCCGGTAATCCGTGAGGTAAACGGCATCCGATTCGGCTTTCTGGCCTACACGCAATACACAAACACCATGGAAAAACGGGGCACGGACTGGAGGGCCGTGGAGCTGGTACCCTACCTGCTCAAGGCTGACTTCAGAGGCGACGTGAAGCGGCTGCGGGAAGCCGGGGCGGAGGTGGTCATCGCCTTCCCCCACTGGGGCGGGGAGTTCCTGCGCGCGCCGGATGTCTGCCAGAAGATCATCGCCGAACAGCTGGCCCGGGCCGGGGTGGACATCATCCTCGGCAGCCACGCCCACATGGTTCAACCCACGGCCCTTCAATACGTCACCGTGGACGGGGTGGACAAGCAGGTGCTCACCGTATACTGCATGGGAAACTTCATCAGCGACCACATCCTCCGGTACACCGACAGCGGCGTCATACTGGATTTTACCGTCAGCGAGCAGCCCGACGGCGGGTTCACCTGTGACCGGGTAGGTTATATCCCCACCTATACCTGGAAGCAGGATGGGGCGGTTCGGGTGCTGCCCTCCGGAAAGCTCCTGGAAAATCGCCCCATCGGCATGGACGACAGGAACTACAGCCGTATGATCGAAAGCTGCCGCGAGATCAAAGAGGTCATGGGCAACCGGCTTCGTCTGATCAACGGATGAAACTGTTCATTCCATCTCGATCAATTGGGATTTGTTGAATTGAGAAAAGCAGTCAACTTACAGCGCCTCCTCCGTTTATGAGACGCTGTAAGTTGATGATGTCAAATACAACCGCATCGATTTCTGCGACCTGCGACGACAGAAGACGGCGTTATTTATGCATGTCAGCGACGTGGATCGCAGCATGGATCGCTTCGTTGCGCTGTTCTACGAATCGGGGGTATTGTTTTCAGGCAAATAGATGCAGGATTGTTCTACCAATGTTGTACTACGAAAGAATGAAGGCGAAAACTTCTGTCTCTTTTCTTTTTCCACACAGGCCGATTTAGAAGGGAGAAACAGATTGTAATTCGTTTTCAACCTTATACTGTCTAATCTCAACCTAAACCTATACAATCCTGCGGTGCCTTTTTTCGCCATACCGGCGTTGAAGCCCCTTGACTTGCCGCCAGCAAGCCTGCGGGCCTTCGCCTTGGTATGGCGAAAAATGCCCTCGCATGCTTGTACATTTTTAGATTGAGATTAGCATTAGAGACGATGGTCCTGCTTCGCTTCGCCTATTTCCGGCCAAGCGTTTTCCCACAGGCAACCGTCAAAATCGACAGCTATGATCCGTTCCCTCTCACACATTACGCATAGCCTCCTGAATGTAAAAAAAGATTACGATTGACCTCTTGGGTCATTCGCAATCCATCCTATAATTCAGGTTTGCCGCCAATTTGGAAGAATGGTCCTTGCCAACCGCCGATATTCTCTGTATAATATGTTTTAAATATATAATATGCTACCACATGATCGTGATGTGGAAGCGATCCTCCGCCGCCAGGCGGAGACCGGCTGGATCGCGTCGCGCCGAATCTGTTTGGCTTTGAAGCAAAGCCGGCGACGTGGAGCTGCTGAAAGGAGGCCTCAGGATGGCATACGGAGGGCGTTACTCAAGGGGGTTCATGACCGAGGAGGAGAAGGCCAATCAGCCGAAGGTGACAGGCGCGCTGCTGAAGCGGGTGTTTTCCTATCTCAAGCCCTATTCGGGTAAGTTACTGCTGGTACTGCTGTGCATCGCGGCGGCGGCCTTCTGTTCGCTGCTGCCGTCCATACTGACCGGGAAGATCATCGACGAGGGCCTGGTGCAGCGAAACCTGAGCGCCCTTGTCAAGTACATCGTCCTGTCGCTGGCGGTGACGCTGGGGGCGAACCTCATCGGCGTCGTGGAGAGCTACATCAACACCTGGATCGCCCAGCACATCACCTACGACATGCGAAACCAGATGTACGGCCACCTGCAGAAGATGTCCCAGCGCTTTTTCACCACCAGCAGGCAGGGCGACGTCATCACCCGGATGACCAGCGACATCGACGGCGTGCAGCTGGTGATTACCAATACGTTTACCAGCATCCTTTCGAACATCATCACACTGGTCATCGCCATGGTGGCCATGTTCCGCAAGAACTGGGTTCTGGCGCTGATCGGCATGGTGATCGTGCCGCTCTTCACCATCCCCACCCGGCGGGCCGGCCGGACGCGCTGGAAGTTTGCCAATGAATCCCAGGCCTGCAACGACGAGATCAACGGCATACTGAACGAAACGCTGTCCGTCAGCGGCCAGCTGCTGAGCAAGCTGTTCGGCAGGGAGCAATACGAATACAACCGCTACGAGGAAGCCAACAGCCGCATGATCCGGTTGAACATACGCGAGGGGATGGCGGGACGCTGGTTTCGCGTCATACTGTCCACATTCACCAGCATCGGCCCCATGCTGATCTACCTGGTGGGCGGCATACTGATGATCCGCTACAACCAGGACCTGACCATCGGCGATATCTCCGTGCTGGTGGCGCTGCTGGGCAGGATGTATATGCCAGTGAACAGCCTGTTGAACATACAGGTCGACTGGATGCGGGCCATGGCCCTGTTCTCCCGCATATTCGACTACTTTGATATCCCCGTGGAGATCGACAACGCGCCGGACGCCGTTATACCGGACAGGGTCGAGGGCAACGTCGTGTTCGACCACGTCTGCTTTGGCTACGAGAAGGACCGTCCCGTGCTCAAGGACGTCAGCTTCGAGCTGAAGGCGGGGCACAGCATCGCCATCGTGGGGCCCTCCGGGTCCGGCAAGAGCACCATCATCAACCTGATTCCCCGCCTGTATGACGTGGACTCGGGCAGCGTGACCTTCGACGGCATCGACGTGCGCAAGCTCGACCTGGGCTTCCTGCGCGCGCAGGTGGGGGTGGTCAGCCAGGAGACCTATCTTTTTAACGGCAGCATCCGTGAAAACCTGCTGTACGCCAGAGCCGACGCCACAGAAGCCGAGATGGAGGCGGCGCTGAGGAAGGCCAACATCTGGGATTTCGTGCAAAACCAGCCGGAAGGGCTGGACGCCATGGTGGGCAATCGGGGGCTGAAGCTGTCCGGCGGTGAAAAGCAGCGGCTGTCGATTGCCCGCGTGCTGCTGAAGGACCCCACGATATTCATATTCGACGAGGCCACCTCCGCGCTGGATTCCATTTCGGAGCAGCGGATCCAGGAGGCCATCGACCCAATCATTCGCAGCCATACCAGCATATTGATCGCCCACAGGCTTTCCACCATACTGGCGGCCGATGAGATCCTGGTGGTCAAGGACGGTAAGATCGTGGAGCGCGGCGTCCATCAGGAGCTGGTCAACCTGGGCGGTGTGTACAGCGAGCTCTACGAGACCCAGTTTTCAAAGGCGCTGCAAACCCAGGAGGAAGGCCTGAGCGAGCTGGAAAAGTATATCTGGGGACAGCAGCCGGGGGATGAGCCTGCAGAACAGGCGGCAGGCGCTTTTACGTAAACTTCTATACTTACAGGGCCAGAATCCTTCTATCCTTGACGCCGCACCCCAACATTTGACAAAGAGCCCAAATAACGAGGATAGCCGCAGAAAAAAGTGAACATACAAAAGAAAAAAGTCGCTTGCGCGACTTTTTCAGCACCGCCACGGGGACTCGAACCCCGGTTTTCGCCGTGAGAGGGCGACGTCTTAACCGCTTGACCATGGCGGCAAATGCTGGCTGCCGAACCTGGATTCGAACCAGGACTAAATGAGTCAGAGTCATTCGTGCTACCTTTACACAATTCGGCAATGTCAACCGGACACAACGTGCCCGACCGACAAGTGATATTATAGTTCCGAACGGGGCAAAAGTCAAGGGGGTTTTTCTGAATTCATCTGCTTTTTACTTTTGACAAACCGGCACAATTAAATGTTCGTTAACGCACACAAATCACTTGAAACCTTCATGTTCAGGCGTTATGCTAACAATGGTAGGGAAATTGTTTCCCGTATTATGTGAATGAGTAAAGGAGACGGAACCTATGAAAGCCGTGAATATCAAGCTGAGCCTTGCGGAAAATGTCAAGACCTTCGTGAACATCGCCAATCGCTACCCCTATGACATCGACCTGCGCGTGGGCCGCCACGTTGTGGATGGCAAGTCCATCCTGGGCATTTTCAGCCTGGACCTGTCCAAGCCGATCACCCTCGAGGTTTACGCGGACCATTGTGACGACCTGATGGAAGAGCTGAAGCCCTTCATCATCGGCTGAGGATTCTGAAAACGACGCCGGCGCGCATTGCGACGGCGTCGTTGCTTTTACAGCGTTCCCCGCAGGAAGCCCACGGCAATGCCGATGGCTTCGCGGACCATGAAGTGGATCAGCGTCGGGCCGGTATACTCCGCGGCGATGCCGTGGACGTTCGTCAGGCCCGCCCGGCGGGCCAGGCGCAGCGAGCGCCAAATGTGGTAGTTGTTGGTGACGATGCCGACGGCCGCGTCGTCCCGGTCGATCAGGGCCCTGGAATAGCGCATGTTCTCGTGGGTGTTGGTGGACCGATCCTCCATCACGATGCGCGACGGGTCCACGCCCCGCTTGACCAGCTCGTCCCGGATGCACTGGGCCTCGCTGACGGGCTCGCTCTTACCCCGGCCCCCGGAGGCGATGATCACAGCGTCGGGATGCTGGTCCAGGCAGGCTGTCACGGCGTTGACGCGCCGGGTGAGGGCGGGGCTGGGGCCGTCGGCATACACGCTGGCGCCCAGCACGATCAGGTAGTCCATGCCGGGCGGGGCAGTGGCGCTCATGCCGCTGAAGACCAGGCACTCCAGCCCGATCAGCAGCGCCAGCCCGGCGATCAGCGCGGCGCGCCAGGTATAGCGCAGCCAGCGGGGGACCGGCGCGCGGGTCAGCAGGCCCGCGGCGATCAGCGCCACCCCGGCGGCCAGCCATATCCACTGTATGCTCAGCCCGAAGCGGGAATAGAAGCCGATCAGGAAGTAGAAGGCGATGCAGGCCGCGCCCACGAGCAGGTAGACGATTCCAAGGATATTCAGCATAGGATTCCTCCCGGATTACAAGGTAAAATGGGACACATCACGAAACAGCGCGGTCCGCTATGCGACGGCCGCGCTGTTTCGTTTGAAAACGCGCGTTGATTGTCAGAGGGTGGGGTCGGGGATACGGCCCTCGACGACGTCCTCCAACGTGATATTGGAGAGATATTCGCAAATCAGCTTTTCGAGGCCGCACCAGAGCGGCAGGGTGCGGCAGGCGTCCCGGCGTTCGCAGCTGTTTTCCGGCTGTTGCAGGCAGGTCACGGGAGCCATAGAGCCCTCGACCACCTGCAGGATCGAATGGACGCTGTATTCGGACGCCGGCCTGGCGAGCATATAGCCGCCCTGGTAGCCGCGCACGGCGCGTAGCATGCTCGCCTGGCTGATGTGCAGGGCGATCTGTTCCAGGTATTTTTTTGAGATGCCCTGGCGCAGGGCCACGTCCTTCAGGGTTACGTAACCGTCTTTCTGGTGTTCGGCGATATCGACCATCATGCGAAGCGCATAGCGCCCCTTGGTGGATATTTTCACGGTGTTTGCCTCCTAAGAGATGATGGAAAAGACCGATCATATCATTATGTATAATTGTAACATGAAAATTGTATATATGCAAGATGCCATGGAACCCGGCGGGACAAAGAACATGAAAAAATTCACGCTAAAGGGGCTGTCAGGCGCAAATAATGGGGGATTAATGGCATTTTCTTGTCGATTTTTTGGTATTACTGAAAGGATATATATTTTATCTATAACTCGGTATTTCAATGGGGTATTGGACAAAAACGCCGCGCTGTGCTATGATGAGACCGGTAAATCGGCTGCGACGGCCGAAATACGGATGGGCGGGTCCACGCCCGCATATGACAAAGCAGGAGGTATATCACTATGAAGCTCAACAAAATTATTGCCATTATTGTTGCGGCGCTGCTGCTGGTCGGCTCCGTGAGCGCGCTGGCAGACGTCAAGATCGGCGTGCCCAACGACACCACCAACGAGGCTCGCGCCCTGCGCCTGTTGGAGTACAACGGCATCCTCGAGCTGAACGCCGACGTCGGCCAGACGGCCACCAAGGCGGACGTGCTGACGGAAGGCATCGAGATCGTGGAGGGCGGGGCCGCCATGCTGCCCAACCTGCTGCCCGACCTGGATTACGCGGTGATGAACCTGAACTTCGTGCTGGACGCGGTGAACGCCGGCATCGAGATCGACGATCCCCTGCTGCTGGAGGACGAGGCCAACTACATGCCCAACGCGAACGTCATCGCCGTGAAGGGCGAAAACGCGGAAGCGGACCTGACCAAGGCGCTGGTGGCCGCGCTGCAGAGCCAGCAGGTGAAGGACTTCATCGGCGAGACCTATCACGGCGCGGTGCTGTCCGTGGTGGAAAACCCCACCGACGGCTATGATCCCAGCGTGGATTACGACGCCCTGGCCGGCCAGACCCTGGTCATCGAGGCCACCCCGACGCCCCACTCCGAGATCCTGAACAGCGTGGTGGTGGGCATACTGGCCGAAAAGGGCATCACCCTTCAGGTGGTGGACGTGTCCAACTACACCCAGGAGAACCCGGACGTGGATTCCGGCGTCGCCTATGCCAACTACTTCCAGCATCAGCCCTATCTGGACGACCAAGTGAGCCAGGAGGGCTACGACGTGGTCAGCGTGGGCACCGTACACACCGAGCCCATGGGCCTCTACGGCTCCCAGCAGAAGGATCTGAGCGCGCTGGGCAAGTAACAACCCCTTGCCAGATTCACCTTTTCAACGTATAATATACGCAGGAAGGAATTTCGGACACACCGGTTTCCCGGTGTGTCCTTTGTTACGGAGGACGCCTATGATCGAACTGCGGAACCTGTCGAAGAGCTTCGCCACGGCCGACGGTCCGGTGGACGCGCTGAAAAACGTGAACCTGACCGTGAATGACGGCGATATCTACGGCATCATCGGCATGAGCGGCGCGGGCAAGAGCACGCTGGTGCGCTGCATCAACATGCTGGAGAAGCCCACCGAGGGCAGCGTGCTGCTGGACGGCCGGGACCTGGGGGCGCTGAGCAAGAAAGAGATGCAGGACGTGCGCCGCCAGGTGACGATGATCTTCCAGTCCTTCAACCTGTTGATGCAGTCCACCTGCCTGCAGAACATCATGTTCCCGCTGAAGCTGATCCACATGCCCAAGGCCCAGGCCGAGGCTCGGGCGCGGGAGCTGCTGGAGACGGTGGGCCTGCCTGACAAGGCCAACGTCTATCCCGCCCAGCTCTCCGGCGGCCAGCAGCAGCGCATCGCCATCGCCCGTGCGCTGGCCACGAATCCCCGGGTGCTGCTGTGCGACGAGGCCACCAGCGCCCTGGACCCCAAGACCACCCAGTCCATACTGGAGCTGATCCGCCAGATCAACCGGGATACGGGCATCACCGTGATCGTGATCACCCACCAGATGAGCGTAGTGCAGGAGATCTGCAACCGCGTGGCCATCCTCGAGCACGGCTCGGTGGTGGAGGAGGGGGAGGTCAGCGATGTGTTCTCCCATCCCAAGGCCGCGGCGACCCGGGCGCTGGTGTTTCCCGGCGCGATGGAGGGCGAGGGCACGGCCTCCTCTGGCTACGGCCAGCTGGTGCGCCTGATCTTCGAGGGCTCCGTTACCACCAACAAGCCGCTGATCGCCTCCATGGCCATGGATTGCGGCATCGCCGCCAACATACTGGGCGCGTCCACCCGCACGGTGGGCAAGCGGGAGTACGGCTATATGATGATCGAAATTCCCGGAGGGCCGGATGAGCTGGCCAAGGCCCTCAAATACATCTCCGGCGTGGACAACGTGGTGGTCCAGGTCGAGGCGCAGTACGGTGGAAAGGGGGCTGAAGCATGAACCAATTCCTCAAGGCCTTTGAGCCGGACAAGCTCCAGGAGGCGTGGCACGTATTCCTCACGGAATTCCCGCTGGGCCTGTGGGAGACGGTGTACGTCACCGTGCTGGCCACCCTGTTCGCCATCGTGATCGGCCTGCCCCTGGGCATACTGCTGGTCACCGGGGACGAAAAGGGCATCCGCCCCATGCCCAAGCTCCTGATGAAGGCGCTCAACGTGGTCATCAACTTCCTGCGCTCGGTGCCCTTCATCATACTGATGGTCATGGTCATACCGCTGACCCGCGCCATCACGGGCACCTCCATCGGCTCGGTGGCCTCCATCGTGCCGCTGGTGGTGGCGGCGTTCCCCTTTGTGGCGCGGCTGGTGGAGTCGTCCCTGAGGGAGCTGGACCCCAACATCATCGAGATGGCCCAGAGCATGGGCTCCTCCACGATGCAGATCATCTTCCGGGTGATGCTGCCCGAGAGCGTGCCCTCGCTGGTGAACAACTTCACGCTGGCCATCACCACCATACTGGGCTATACGGCCATGTCCGGCGCGATGGGCGGCGGCGGCCTGGGCAAGATCGCCATCAACTACGGCTACAACCGCTACAAATACGCGGTGCTGTACCTGGCCGTGATCGTGCTGGTGCTCGTGGTGCAGGTGTTCCAGAGCGTGGGGTCCAGGCTGGCGACGCGGCTGGATAAGAGGATCAAGCGGTGAGGAAATTCTGATTTATCGAGCTGTGCTCGATAAACCAGAATTTGAGTATTTAGTATTTAGCATTTAGTATTTAGTGGTGGTCCAAATCCCTACGGGATTTGTTTGATTATAAGGAAACGGTAGAGGCTTCAACATTTCTTGACCCCTTGAATCAAAAGAAATCCGTTAGGATTTCCTCCTCCACTAACCACTAAATACTAAATACTAACCACTGAAAAACTGATTTGTCGCCCTGCGACAAATCAGTTTTTTTCCGCCGCGATTCGCTTCAGTTCCCTTTCGCAGAAGTCGCAGAGCTCCCTGGCGTATTCCTCGCTTTGGGATTCCGTGACGATGCGCAGGCGGGGTTTGCCCTCGTCGGGACAGATCCAGGCCCAGCCCTCCTTGCGGCGGAAGCGCATGCCGCCGCCGAATTCCACGTGCTGCTCGCGCCGGGCCATCGCCCGCAGGACGCGGCCGGTCTGGGCGGCGGGGACGGGTACGCTCCGGCTCCTGCGGGAGACCGTGGGCATTTCGCGCAGCCAGTCCCGCAGGGTGAGCTTTGCCTGGACCAGGGCGCTCAGCATGGCCAGCGCGGCCTGAAGCCCGTCCCATTGCAGCTCGAACTGGGTGGGGAAGCGTTGGGCCAGCGCGTTCATCCACAGCGCGCCCTCGCCGGACACGTACTCCACCCGCGCGCCGTGACGCGCCGCAAGGGACTGGGCGGCGCGGGTGGCCTGGTTGGGCAGCAGCAGCGTGCGCTCGCCCAGGCCAAGCAGCGTCCAGGCCATCAGCAGCTGCTGGTCGCCCTCGCACAGCGCGCCCCGGTCGTCCGAGAGGGCGCAGCCCTCTCCGTCCTCAGAAAGGCACACGCCCACCTCGCCTGGGGCCAGCGTCATGGCGGCGGGGTCGTCCTCGGTCCGCACGAACAGGCCGGCGCGGGCGAAGGCCTGGCCGGCGAGCGCGCGCAGGATGGGCTCCGGG
>JAZSAA010000335.1:0-2010 GCA_045601625.1 Clostridia bacterium
GGGTGTTGCGCAGGCGACGCACCCGGTAGCCGCCCACCGCCAGCTGGATGTCCACCAGCTTTTCCAGGTACTCGTCGATTTTGTCGGGGTTCTCCTTGATCAGCGCATCCAGGGTCTTGCCGGCCACGTACTCCATCGAAATGGCCCAGCCGCCGTCCTGCATGGTCACGCCCAGCAGCTTCGGCACCGGCACGCCGGCATCCTCCACGCAGGCGTGGATGAAGGCCTCGTTGAATACATCGGACATGGGATGGGAGGGGGTGAACGCCTTGACGATCACATTGCCCTCGCGGTATACGGTTTTATAGGATTTCTCCTCGAGAATCTGCCTGTCTGCCATTGTCTTTCCCTCCCTCTCGTCAGATCTTTTCGGCTTCCTTGGTGTCCTTGCCGTAGTAGGCCAGCAGGTACAGCTGCTTGATCTCGCTCATCAGCGGATAGCGGGGGTTCGCGCCGGTGCACTGGTCGTTGAAGGCGTTCTCGACCATCTCGTCCAGCGTGGCCAGGAAGTCCTCCTCCTTCACGCCGAAGTCCCTGATGGAGGCCGGGATGCCGATGGTCCTCTTCAGCTCCTCCAGCTTGTCGATGAGCTTGTCGAAGGTCTCGTGGTCGTCCTTGCCCACGATGCCGTTGTACCGGGCCACGTCGCAGTAGCGCTGGAGCGTGTGGGGGTACTCGTACTGGGGGAAGGTGCCCATCTTGGTGGGAACCTCGCTGGCATTGTAGCGCATCACATAGGTCAGGATCAGCGCGTTGGCCACGCCGTGGGGGATGTGATGGTACGCGCCCAGCTTGTGGGCCATCGAGTGGTTCACGCCCAGGAAGGCGTTGGCGAAGGCCTCGCCGGCCAGGGTGGAGGCCATGGCCATGTGCTCGCGGGCCTTGGGGTCCTTCGCGCCGTTGTTGTAGGCGGAGGGCAGGTAGTCGAACACCAGTTGGGTAGCCTTCAGGGCGATGCCGTCGGTCATATCGCTGGCCATCACGGAGACGTACGCCTCCAGTGCGTGGGTCATCACGTCGATGCCGGACGCGCTGGTCAGGCCCTTGGGCTGGTTCATCATGTTGTCCACGTCCACGATGGCCATGTTGGGCATCAGCTCGTAGTCGGCCAGGGGCCACTTGGTGCCGGTGGTGGCGTCGGTGATGATGGCGAAGGGCGTCACCTCGCTGCCGGTGCCGGAGGAGGTCGGAATCGCCACGAAATAGGCCTTTTTGCCCATCTTCGGGAAGGTGTACACGCGCTTGCGGATGTCCATGAAGTCCATGGCCATGTCCTCGAAGTTGGCGTCGGGATGCTCGTACATCACCCACATGATCTTGGCCGCGTCCATGGCGGAGCCGCCGCCCAGGGCGATGATCACGTCCGGGCCGAAGGAGGTCATCTGCTTGACGCCCTCCTGGGCGCACTGGAGCGTCGGGTCGGGGGCCACGTCCCAGAAGCAGGCGTGGGTGATGCCCATCTGGTCCAGCTTGTCGGTGATGGGCTTGACATAGCCGTTCTGGTAGAGGAAGGTATCGGTGACGATGAACGCCTTCTTCTTGCCCATCACGGTGCCCAGCTCATCCAGCGCCACGGGCATGCAGCCGCGCTTGAAGTAGACCTTCTCGGGCAGTCTCAGCCACAGCATGTTCTCTCTCCTCTCCGCCACGGTCTTGATGTTCAGCAGATCCATCGCCCCCACGTTGTGGGACACGGAGTTGCCGCCCCAGGAGCCGCAGCCAAGCGTCAGCGACGGGGTGAGGCGGAAGTTGTAGATATCGCCGATGCCGCCGTGGGACGAGGGCGTGTTGACGACGATGCGGCAGGCGTGCATCCGTGCCGCGTGGGCCGCCATCTTTTCCTTCTCGGTGGTGTCGATGTACAGCGAGGCCGTGTGGCCGGGGCCGCCGTCCATCAGCAGCTGCTCGGACATGTCCAGCGCCTGCTCGAAGTTGTCGGCCTTGTACATGGCCAGCACGGGGCTGAGCTTCTCGTGGGCGAAGGGCTCGGAGATGTCGGTGCTGGTGACC
>JAZSAA010000336.1:0-3522 GCA_045601625.1 Clostridia bacterium
CATGCCCATGGCGATGGCGTCGGTGGACACCACCACCTGGGATTCCCCCTCCTGGAAGCGCTCGGCCTGGTCGCGGCGCACGTCCGGCGGCAGCGCGCCGTAGATCAGCGACACCCGCCAGCCCTGGCGCTTCAGCTCCGCCGCCACGGCGTGGACCCGGGCCTTCGAGAACACGATCAGCGCGTCCCCCTTGCGCACCGACGCCGGGAAGCGAAAGCCCTCCTTCTCCGTCACCAGGGGCACCATGCGCCGATGGCGCACGATTTCCAGCTCGTCGCCGCATTCCGTGATGATGCGCGTCAGCAAGCCCTCGGCGTCCGGCGAGGCGCAGGCGTGGATCTCGTCGGCGCACAGGCCCAGTATTGCCGCGGTCCACCCGCCGCCCCGGTCCCGGTCGGCGATCATCTGGCACTCGTCGATCACCGCCACGTCGTAGCGGGTTTTCAGGTCGGCCATCTCCACAGTGGAGGACTGGACCCGGCTGTCCGGCACGCGGATCTGTTCCTCGCCGGTCACCAGCGAGCAGGGCGTGCCGTCCTTGTTCAGCGTCTCGAACTGCTCCGCCGCCAGCAGCCGCAGGGGGCCCAGGTAGATGCCGTTGCGGGCGTAGCGCAGCCGCTCCACGCCCTCGTAGGTCTTGCCGGAGTTGGTGGGGCCCAGGTGCAGTATGAACCTGCGGCGCATCTGCCGTGCCAGCGGGTACAGGTCCCGGTAGTGCTCGGGCACGGCGTTCAAAAGCGCCGAGCGCAGCTTCCTGGCCCTGCCGGAGGTGGCGTCCGCCTGCTTTTGCAGCTGCCGCACGGAGGGGTTCGCCGCCAGCAGCTTGCGGATGCGCTCCCTGGGCCAGCGCTGGCGCATGCGGTTGCAGACGGCGGCTTTGGCCTGCCGGAGGTCCTCCTTCAGCGCCTCGGCCACCGTGCCGCCCCCGGGGGTGCGCACCTGGCCGCAGGCCGCCAGCTCAGGGTGGGCCCGGTACAGCTCGCCCCGCATGGCCCCGTTCAGCGACCTGGGCTTCCAGGCCCGGTCGAGGACGTCCACGGTCACGCCCTTCCTGAAGGCGTTCTCCATCAGCCAGGCCGCCACGTCCTCCACCTCCGGCCCGCCGACCAGGCGCGACATGTCCGCCTTTAACAGGTAGCGCTCCACCTTGTCATTCGACTGGTTGGCCAGGCGGCCGGCCTGGCCCTCCAGCAGCTTGCGGGAGGCCTGCTGCCTCACCAGCCGCAGGGCCGTGCGGGCCTTCTTCAGGCTCACGCGGCTGCGCTCCACCGAGCGCAGGAAGGGCAGGTCGATGTCGTTGCCGGAGGCGAGCTCCTGGGAGATCAGCGGCGCGAGGCGCTCGAACTCCGCCTCGTGGTAGTCCGACGCCAGCTCGCCCCGCTGAAGCGCCTGCCAGACCCTGTCGCTCTTTTGAACGTGGTACAGCGTGTTGGCGAAGGCCTTGCCCTGGTAGTAGGCCTCCGCCTCCTCCGGGCTCATGCCCAGGGTGATGGCCCGGACCTTGTTCAGGGCGCGCTCGTAGAGATACGCCTCCCGCTCCGGCATGATCGCCTGTATGTACGCCCGCAGCGCCGCCTGCCTGTCCATATGCCCTGCCCCTTCCCGGCGCGGATGCGCGCCAAGCCATATTGTACCATGAATATGCTAAAAAAGGAATCGTCCCGCCAAACCCAGGGCCGCTGTGGCCGATTCATATATACCCTTATATTCTTCTCTTATAGGGGTAAATATAAACCTGCCACATGCTGCCACACGTCCTCCCGGTGGCGGCAGATCAGCGCCCCTGCTCCCGCTGTCCCTTCCGGTACGCCCGGGGCGAGCAGCCCATCTGCCGGTGGAAGGCGGTGGAGAAGTGCTCGATGGAGGAATAGCCGGAACGCTCGGCGATCTCGGTGACGGACAGGTCGGTGCCGGAGAGCAGCTGGGAGGCCGCGGCCATGCGGGCGTCGGTCAGCTTCTGGGAGAAGGTCTTGCCGAAGTTGTCCCGCAGGAGCCGCTGGGTCTGGCGCTGGCTGAGGTTCAGGAGGCTGGCCAGGTCCGACAGCGTCAGGGTGCGGTGGCGGTAGAAGAAGGCGTCCTCGATGATGGGCATCAGCCCCGCTCGGGTCAGCGCCGGGACGCGCATCCGCACCGGGGCCGGCGCGGCCTCCTGGCGGTACATGCGCATCAGCAGCACGATGATCTGCCGCAGCAGCGCCTCGGCCATCTCCCGGGCCCCCGGCCGGGGACGGCGGCCCTCTTCGATCAGCTTCTCCAGCAGCGGGTACACCCGCCCGTCATCCTCGCCCATCCAGAAGTGGGTGCTGGCGAAGCGGAAGAAGGGGTCCTCCCCGCCCCGGGGCGACAGCTCGCAGTTCAGGTAGAGGCAGTATTCCACGATGGGGCTGCGGGGGTTCGAGCGCTGGGCGTGCTCGATGCCCGGCCCGGTGACGTACAGCGTGTCCGGGCCTACGTTCCGGGTCCGGCCGTCGATGGTCACGTCCCCCTGCCCGCTGCGGGTATAGTGGATCTCGTAGCTGACGTTGGAGTGCCGGTGGGCCGCGATGACCGGCGGCAGCTGCTCGATGCGCACGTGCACCGGCGCGATGTTCAGGCACCCCAGCTCAAACCCGAAGGAGAATTCGTAGGTTTCCATAATTCAGCCTCCCCTGTTCCCTTTGGTTGCAACGTTGGGATCGCGGTGAATTCTGGTTTGGCGGGGAGACGGAACCCCTCCGCCTCGCTACGCTCGGCACCTCCCCTCTCAGGGGAGGCTGCCCTCCAAAAGCCTCCCCTGAAAGGGGAGGTGGCCCCGCTGTAAGCGGGGTCGGAGGGGTTCCATATGAATCGCATTTCCCCGCCAACTCATACTATTCTGAGATAGAAAAGATCCTGTGCGATGCAAGCCTGCGGCAGGACTCCGTTTCGCTCCGCTCAGGATGACAGACTTCATAGTGTCATCCTGAGCGAAGCGAAGGAATTACCAGCATATTATGGCGGCATAGGCGCCGCCGTTACTTCCCACCAGCCACCAGCCACCAGCCACCAGCCACCAGCCACCAGCCACCAGCCACCAGCCACCAGCCACCAGCCACTAGCCACTAGCCACTAGCCACTAGCCACTAGCCACTAGCCACTAGCCACTAGCCACTAGCCACTAGCCACTAGCCACTAGCCACTATTATACCCCATATTTACACCAAACGGACATTCACCTTCGCCAAAACGACATATTTAACATAAAAAAGTCGGGATTATCTCTAACCCGAGGCCGGCGAATTTGTTATACTTTTATTATCAGGATAAAAATACACAGGGAGGCTTTTCATCATGGATAAAAAGATTCTTGGCGCGATTCTTCCGGGCAACAGCACCGTCGAGCTGAAGGAGTTTGAGATTCCCAAGCCGGGCCACGGCCAGGTGCTGGTGAAGACCAAGGCTTCCACCATCTGCGGCAGCGACATCCGCTGCATCTACCGCGCCCACGTGGGCAAGGGCCCCGAGGGCTACCAGCCCGGCATGATCGCCGGCCACGAGCCCTGC
>JAZSAA010000337.1:0-2535 GCA_045601625.1 Clostridia bacterium
GTCGGATCATGGCGGCGCGGGCGCCGCCGCTACAGTTTTACGCGCCCATGCCCGACCCCAGCAGGGGCAGGTCGTACTCGAACAGCACCTCGTTGATCTCGTAGACGTCGTAGCGGCGCGCCTTGATGAAGAACTCCAGTATGATATCGAACTTGCTGCTGTGGGACAGGGCGAAGCCGGCCTTGCGCAGGAACGTTTTGGTCTCCGGCAGCGACAGCTCCAGCGCCACGGCAAAGGCGAACACGGTGGGCTTGCTGGGCCTGTATTCGGGGTTCGACCGGATCTTGCTGAACAGCTTCCGGTCCACATTGGCCTTCTTGTAGCATTGGACATCGGTCATGCCCTTCTCGTCGATCAGCCGCAGCAGCGCCTCGGAAAAGCCCTCGTCGGTCTGCCTGAGCAGCCGGTCCCAGTCGGGCATGGGCGCCGATGGCGCGGACATCGGGAAGCTCTCAGAAAACAGGGAATCGCTGTAGGACGCGCCCAGCTTGCGGTCGAGCCGGGCGGCCGCGTCCTCGTCCTCCTGCCACAGCCGCCTGCGGGTGCTTTCGATATTCGGTGCGGAGTGGATGTCCACATAGACGTCGTCGATGTACTCCTGCACGTCCCGGAACAGCTTTTTGCCCGTCTGCAACTCCGTGCACCCGAACACCACCAGGTACACCGTCATGTCGTGCTCGAACAGGAACTTTCCGATGGCGTCCATGGCGACGGACATCGCCTGGTCCCTGGGATAGCCGTAAGCCCCCGCCGAGATCAGCGGAAAAGCCACCGATTCGCAGCCGTGCCTCAGCGCCAGCTCCAGGCTGTTGCGGTAGCAGGCCGCCAGCAACAGCGCCTCGCCATCCTCCCCGCCGCGCCAGATCGGGCCGACGGTGTGGATGACGTACTTCGCGGGCAGGCGGTAGCCCTTCGTCAGCTTCGCCTCGCCGGTCTTGCAGCCCCCGAGGGTGCGGCACTCCGCCAGCAGCTCCGGCCCCGCGGCCCGGTGGATCATCCCGTCCACGCCGCCCCCGCCCAGCAGGTATTTGTTGGCAGCGTTGACGATGGCGTCCACCTTCATCTTTGTGATGTCGTTGCGCACGATTTCAAAGGGCATGGCGATGCTCCTTTCGCATGATATCCGTGGCGGCAGTCTCAGGGCCGCCATATAAACAGCCATGAGGCGGCGCGGGCCGCCCCATGGCTGTTTGTGATGATCCTTACATCAGCGGCTCGAGGCCCAGAACCGGGTGGCCCTTTTCGGTCAGCCAGTTCAGCAGCTCCTCGGGGTCGGTGGTAATCGTCTCGTCGGCGATCATGTCGGCGTAGTTGTCGATGCCGAACAGCTCCTTCGCGGTCTTGTTCAGGCGCTCGGCCACGTCGTCCTTCAGCTCCTTGGGCATCCAGACGATGCGCTCGGTGCCGCCCTCGGCGGAGGCAAACTTCTTCGAGGCGATGAAGTGCCGGCCGTGGCCCATGAAGCCGGGGGTCTGCACGCCGCCGCCGGTCATCGAGGCCAGCTCGCCGAAGGTCATGCCGGTGGGGGTCATGCCGGAATATTCGCGGTTGCAGATGATGACGCCGTTGGACAGGGGCTCGATGCCGCAGATGCACTCGAAGCAGCCGCAGGAGGTCATCGGGTCCTCCATGATGGAGTACAGCGTCACGTTCTCCACCGCGCCGTGGGTGGCGGCGTTGACGGCCTGGTTCACGGTGTCATAGCGGCCGGTGCGCTCGTCAGTGCAGCCGACCTTGGCGATGGGCTGGCTGGGCCCGGTGGGGTTCAGCTGGAAGGTGGCCTTCGCGTCCAGCCAGGAAACCGCGCCGCACAGGCCCAGGCGCTCCGGGGTCACCACGCAGCAGTGGGCCGGGGCGAAGCTCTGACACAGCGTGCAGGTGAAGAAGGTGTCCACCGACTCGTCGGTCATGCTGGCCAGGCGGTCGTCACGGGCGTTGTAGGTGGGCATGGCCAGCTCGTCCAGCACCTTTTTCGCCTTGTCCGGGTCGGTGACCAGCGTCACCTGGCACTTGTCCACCACGGCGTCGAACTCGTTCATGATCATGTTGTACAGCACTTCGCCGAAGTGATGCAGCCGCAGGCCCTTGTCGTAGGCGTCGTTGGAAATGCGGATGCGGAACTGGTTGCGCTGGCCGGTATGCATCACGCCCTCCATGTAGTTGAACCAGGCGTGGATCTTGCGCTCGATGACCGACTCGAAGTCGGGCTGCATCTTCGCGCCGGCGACCTCGATGTAGGTGGCCAGCGGATATTCGCCCGCGCCGGAGTCGATGTCGGGGCCGTCGATGGTTATTTTATGGTCCTCCACGGCGTCGGCGTCGCGCATCTTCACCAGCTCGCAGGTCACGTTCTTGCCGGAGTAGAACTCCACCTTCATGTCCTTCTTGCGGATGATCTCGCCCTCAAAGGCCGAGGCGAAGGCCACGGGGATGGGCAGCTCGGTGACCTTGATCTTGATGTTCCGCAGCTCCAGGGAGCGCTTGACGGTCTCGTCGTGGTCGGTAACAGCCTCCAGCGCGCCGGGCACCGCGAGG
>JAZSAA010000338.1:0-4362 GCA_045601625.1 Clostridia bacterium
CCCCCTTCCGTTACCAGCTTCACCGCCGTGATCTTCTCCTCGCGGCTGAACTCACTCTTGCGTCCCATTCCTGCGGCCTCCTTTTGTGTTGGTTCTATTATACCACACTTTTCCGTTGTCCGCAGGTTCGGGGCCAGGGCAAGAATTTGTTCACAAATTAGCAATATCTGAAAACGGTACGCTGGGCGTTATATGTGGTATAATGCCTGTGATGTATCTTTTTTTTTCAATTAAGTATGCGGAGGTGCGGTATGAAGAGATTACTTGCTGTTTTGCTTTCCCTGGCGCTGCTGCTGGGGCTGTTGCCCGCGGCGGTGGCGGAGGACGCCGCCCCTGAGCTGCCCGCGGTGGGGGACGTGGTGCACGGGTTCGAGGTGATCGAGACCCGGGATTATCCGCTGATGGACGCCGTCATCGTGCGTTTCAAGCACCGGCAGACCGGGGGCGAGGTGTACTACATCGCCAACGACGACACGAACCGGGCCTTTGACCTGACCTTCTTCACCGAGCCCATCGACAACACCGGCCTGCCCCATGTGTTCGAGCACGCCACCATCCAGGGCTCGGAGAAGTTCCCCGGCGAGCAGATGTTCTTCAACCTGAGCTACCAGACCTACAACACCTACATGAACGCCTCTACGGGCAAGTGGTACACCACCTTTCCCCTGGCCAGCCTGTCCGAGGCGCAGCTGCTGAAGCTGGCGGAGTTCTACACCGACGCCTGCTTCAACCCCGTCATCATGGAAAACGAGCGCATCTACCGCACCGAGGCCTGGCGCTACCGCCTGGAGAGCGCCGACGCCCCGCTGACCATCGAGGGCACCGTGTATTCCGAGATGCTGGGCGCGACCACCCTCCAGCGGCAGGCCGGGCTGAACCTGATGCGCGCCGCATTCCCCGGCTCGATGGCGGGCAACGATTCCGGCGGCACGCCGGACGTCATACCGGACATGACCTGGCAGATGCTGAAGGACTACCACGACCGCTACTACCATCCCTCGAACTGCGCCGCCTACCTGTACGGCCAGTTCGACAACTACAAAGCCTTTTTGCAGCTGCTGGACGGCTATTTCTCGGCCTATGAGAAGCGGGAGTTCGCCCGCGACGACGCGGGCTACACCCCCATCACCGAGCCGGTGGTGCAGTCGCTGCCCTTCCCGGTGGAGGAAAGCGCGAGCACCGAGCACGTCTCCGCGGTCCGCTATGCCTTCGTGTGCCCCGGGCTGAAGCAGACCCTGGGGGACGAGCTGGCCCTGGACACCATGACCGACCTGTTCATGGCCAACGCCTCCGACCTGCAGCAGCGGCTCCAGGCGGCCATCCCCTACGGCACCTTCTACGCCTACATCGAGATGGACGGCCCCGAGGACGCCATCATGTTCGCCGCCTCGAACGTGGACCCCGGCGACGCCGACACCTTCAAGGCCATCGTGGACGAGGAGATCGCCAGGGTGGCGCAGGACGGCTTCCCCCAGGCGCTGGTGGATTCCGTGGCCGCCTCGCTGGCCATCTCCGCCCGGCTGACCCGGGAGAGCAGCGACCCCGTGAACAGCGTCATCTCCCACATGATCAGCCGCTATGCCACCACCGGCAACTGCTGGGACTTCCAGGATTACCAGGACAGCCTGTTCAAAATGGACGAGTGGAACCGGGACGGCGTGTATGCCGGGGTGGCGGGCCGCTGGCTGAAGGACAGCCGGACCACCGCGCTGGTGACCACCTACCCCGAGCCCGGCGTGAAGGAGGAAAACGACGCCGCGCTGGCGCAGAAGCTGGCGGGCATCAAGGCGGCCATGAGCGCGGACGAGATCGCCGCGCTGGTGGAAACCACGAATGCCGAAGCCCCCGAGGACCACTCCGCCGAGTACGTGGCCCGGCTGAAGGCCGTGACCGTGGCGTCGCTGCCCGAGGAGATCAAGGAATACGCGGTCAGCGATGTCACCGGCGACGACGGCGTCCGCCACATCGACGCCCCGGCGGCGGTGGAGGGCGTCAGCCAGGCCAACATCCTGCTGGACGCCGCCGGGCTGCCCCAGGAGGACATCCACTGGCTGAATCTGTACACCGGCCTGCTCACCCAGCTGGACACCACCGCCCACACCAAGGCGGAGCTGGCGACCCTGTTCGGCCGCTACCTGTACAACGGGTCCATCGACCTGTCCCTGCCCCAGGCGGGCGCGGACGGCTATCACCCCTACCTGCAGATGGGCTGGATCGCCCTGGACGACGACCTGGCCGCGGGCTACGACCTGATGCATGAGCTGCTGTACGACACGAAGGTGGACGACCCGGCGAAGCTGCTGGAACAGGTGCAGGCGATGAAGTCGTCGATGAAGAGCGGCGTCACCGCCAATCCGGTCGGCACGCTGCTGCGCCGTGCGCTGGCCGGCTGCCAGGAGCGCTTTGCCTACAGCTGCTACGCAAGGGACCTCGACTTCTACGATTTCCTGGGCCGGGTGGAGAAGCAGCTGGCCGACGACCCCGGCGCCGTCACGGCGAAGCTGGAGGGCATCCAGGCGACCTTCAACAACCGCAAAAACGCCGTGACAATCTGCGTGGGCAACGAGGCGAGCATCGCCCTGAACCGGGAGCTGGCGGACAAATTCCTGGCTTCGCTGGACGAGCGGGAGATCACCCCGGCGACGTATGATTTCCCCATGCCCGAAAAGCGGGAGGCGCTGGTCATCGACAGCGGCGTGCAGTTCAACATGCTCGCCACCAACCTGCCCTCGGTGGGCCTCGAGGGCTTCGACGGCCGCCTGGACGCAGTGACCAAGCTGGTGTCCGACGCCTTCCTGGTGCCCCAGCTGCGGGACCAGTACGGCGTGTACACCCCCTGGAGCGCCGCCACCGAGGATTACTTCATGGTCTACGCCTACCGCGACCCGAACGTCGCCGAGACCTTTGAGGTGCTGGAGGGGCTGCCGGAGCAGATCGCCAACATGGAGCTGGACCAGGACACCCTGGACGGCTACATCATGAACGCCTATTCCGGTTACGCCATGCCCGAGGGCGCGCTGACCGGCGCTTACAACGCGGCGATGGACGCGCTGCAGGGCCTCGACCCGGCGCGGAAGCTGGCGTGGATGCGCCAGCTGAAGCAGGTGACCCCGGAGACCGTGCGCGTCGACGCCGACCTGTACGCGAAGCTGGTGGAGAACGGCGCGCGGATGACCGCCGGCGCGGCCTCGGCCATCAACGAAAACGCGGAGCTGTTCGACGCCATACTGAACCCCTTCGGCGCGGTGGACGCCACCCAGGTGGCCCTCGACGACGTGACCGAGGGCAGCGACCACTACGACGCCGTGCGCTTCGCCTTCGAGCAGGGCTTCATGGGTCCGGTGGAGGGCGAGGACTTCGGCGCGGACCTGCCCGCCACCAAGGGCGACCTGCTGGCCGCGCTGTACGTGCTGGTGGGCGGCGAGCGGGACGCCAACGAGGCCCTGGCCGCCTTCGTGGAGTACGGCCTGGTCACCAATGACACCGACCTCGGCGCCCCCATACTGCCCGAGGATATCTGGGGCCTGCTGAGCGCCGTGGTGGGCGAGGAGGTGCCCCCGATGACCGAAACCGCCAGCCCCGACGCCGTCACCCGCGCCGAGCTCGCCGAGGCGATCAAGGCGTTTGTGGAGGGGATGGAGTAATTCTGGTATATCGAGCTTTTGCTCGATATACCAGAATTCAGTGGCCAGCCACTGGCCACTCTGATCTGTCGCCTCGGCGACAAATCAGAATCCCGCATGCAACCATTCTGTCGTAAATCCCGTCCAATAAATATGGAACCGGCGGTTTTCCGCCGGTTTGTTTTGAAAGGAGACGGATTATGGCGAGGGTGCTTCGCATGCTGGTGGCGTGGGTGAGCCGCGCGCACAGTTATATACTGACCCTGAACGACCGGTTTGAATACAGCTTTTCCGACAAGGAGCTGCACTTTCTGGTGATCGGGGCCATCGGGCTGGGGCTGATATTGCTGGTGTACCCGGTGTTCAGGCTGCTGGCCAACCACAACAAGATACTGGCCATTACATGGGTCTACGTGCTGACGGTGCTGCTGGTGCTGACCTTCGCCATCGAGGTGGGGCAGCGCATCACCGGCACCGGCACGATGGACTTCACCGACGTGATGGCCGGCATGGGCGGCTTCTTCGCCGTCACCGCCGCGATCGCTGTCCTGCACCTGCTGCTCTGGGCGATAAAGGGGAAATTCTGATTAGTCGCTTCGCGACAAATCAGAATTTCAGTGGTTAGTATTTAGTATTTAGTGGTTAGTGGAGGAGGAAATCCTAACGGATTTCTTTTGATTCAAGGGATCAAGAAACGTTGAAGCCTCTACCGTTTCCTTATAATCAAACAAATCCCGTA
>JAZSAA010000339.1:0-2136 GCA_045601625.1 Clostridia bacterium
AGCCCTTGCGGTAGTCGAACTTCTCCACGGCCTTGATCAGGCCCAGGTTGCCCTCCTGGATCAGGTCCAGGAACAGCATGCCGCGGCCCACGTAGCGCTTGGCGATGGACACCACCAGGCGCAGGTTGGATTCGCACAGGCGGTGCTTGGCTTCCTCGTCGCCCTCTTCCATGCGCTTGGCCAGCTCGATCTCCTCGTCCGCCGTCAAAAGCGGCACCTTGCCGATCTCCTTCAGGTACATGCGCACCGGGTCGTCGATGGAGATGCCCTCGGGCACGGAGATGTCGATCTCCTCTTCCTCGGTCTCGGCGATCAGCTCGGCCTCGGGGATGGCGTCCTCTTTGATTACCTCTATGTTCAGACCGGACAGCGTGTCCAGTATGCGGTCAAACTGCTCGGGGCTGAGCTCCACGTCCCCCAGCATCTCAACGATTTCCTTATAGGTCAGTACACCCTTCGACTTGCCGGTCTCTATCAGCTCGCGCACCCGCGCGGCCATTACTTCCTGATTATCAGTCGTCTTACTCAATCCGGGCCACTCCTTTCGACCGGTCAATCCTCGTTATCCTTCCACATGGCAGCCATTCGACGGTACATCTCGGCCTTTTGTTCCGCGGACGCCGAGTTGATCTGTTGTTTGATCTGCTCTGACCGCTGGCTGTCCCTGTCTTTCTGTATCGTGCGCAGGCACTCCTCCGCCTCCTCCAGAGCCTTTTCCCGCTCCGTAGGAAGGGGTGCGTAGTTGAGGGCCTGCATGATTTTCTGCCGCGCGGCCTCGTCCGCGACGCCCTCTACTAAGGCGCCGGCCGGCTTGCCCGCGAGCAGCCATTCCACCAGTGCGCGATGGTCTTCATCGCTGAAATCCCCGGGCTTGAGCATATCCGCGGGGATCAGTCCCGCGGCGAGCATGGAAATCAGCTCCTGCTCCGCCTTTTCGACGCCGGTCGCCGAGCGTTCCACGGACGCGCGCCAACGGGGCGCCTGCTGGGGCGTCGCCTGCGGGGTCGCGCCAATCTGCCGAAGCAGTATCTCCCGGTCGTAACCGGTTTCGTTCACCAGCCTGCGCAGGTGGTTTTCCATGTCGATGGGGCTCTTTACGTTTTTCAGTATCCCGCAGCAGCGCAGCGCGTACTGGGTCATGCCCTCCTGCTCGGCAAGGTTCAGGCCGTCCCTGGCGCGGATCATGCGATAGGTGGTGGAGTCGTGCCTGGGCAGCGCCTCGAAGCCGCTGAGCCCGTTGGCCTTGATAAAATCGTCCGGGTCCATGCCCTCGGGATAGTCGATCACCCTTGCCGGGATGTCCTGGGCGTCCAGGATGTCCAGGGCGCGCAGCGCGGCCTTCTGGCCGGCGGCGTCGCCGTCGTAGCTGATCCATACCTGAGGCGCGTAACGCTTCATCAGCCGCGCCTGCTCCTCGGTCAGCGCGGTACCCAGCGTGGCCACCACGCCCTGTACGCCGTGCTTGCGAAGGGAGACGGTGTCCATGTACCCCTCCACCAGCACCAAGTGCCCCACCGAGCGTTCCTTTTTCGCGAAATTCAGCCCGTAGAGGTTCAGGCGCTTGTTGAAGATGGGCGTCTCCGCCGTGTTCAGGTATTTGGGCTGGGCGTCGCCCATGGCGCGTCCGCCGAAGCCCAGCACACGCCCCTGGGCGTTGATGATGGGAAACATCACCCGCCCCCGGAACATATCGAACCTGCGGTTGTCCCGCCGCACCGCGAGCCCCGCCTTGTCCAGCAGCGCAGCCTCGAAGCCCTGGGCCTCCAGATGACTTAAAAGGCCGTCCCAGCCCTTGGGAGAGGCTCCCAGGCCGAAGCGGCGGATGTCCGAGTCGTTCAGGCCGCGACCGTAGAGGTAGTTCAGCGCCTCGGCACCTTCATCCGTCCAGAGCAGGTCGTGGTAATATCGGGCGGCTGCCCGGTTGGCCTCATACATGCGCTCGCGCTCGTCGTGGTCGGCAGGGGCCTGGCCGGGCTGTGAGCTTCGCTCGGGAAGCTCCATGTGCGCGCGATCCGCCAGCAGGCGCACCGCGTCCATAAACTCCATCCGCTCCATGTCCATCACAAAGTTGATGACCGTGCCGCCCTTGTGACAGCCGAAGCAGTAGTACATCTGCGCTTCGCTGTCCACGCTGAA
>JAZSAA010000340.1:0-2025 GCA_045601625.1 Clostridia bacterium
ATCCGCGTGGCCCAGTCGAAGCTGTCCACGGTGAAGGCCCTGCAGTCGGTGGGCTTCGACACCATCGCCTGCGGCGACAGCTACAACGACCTGGGCATGATCCGCGCCAGCAAGGCCGGCTTCCTGTTCCGCTCCACCGAGCAGATTATCTTAGACAACCCGGACCTGAAGCACTTCGACACCTTCGACGGATTGAAGCAGGCCATATTCGAGGCGCTGTAAATATGTCCAACTACGACAAGATGCTCGTCCAGGCCCAGAGGCTGTTCCTGGGCTATGACCAGGAGGAAATGATCCGCCGCTGGTCGTTGGACCATGACGGCGATTACCTGTATGTCGAATACATGACCGACGCCCTGCGCATCGACCGGCGCACCGGCGAGGTGAGCTATGCCCGGCAGCCTGCCGAAGGGGCATACCGCGCCAGCCGCTTCGTCAACGAGGGCATGGCGCTGTTCGACCTGCTGACCCGCAGCCCCGAGAGGCCACGGCCCACGGGCCGCTGGACCAGCATCAGCACCCTGGGAGGCATCATCGGCGCGGGCCACGACCGCACCCTCAGCCACGAGGGCACCGCCGCCCGGTTCCAGGACCGGTGCGAGGCCCTGGCCGCAGCCTGCCGACGGCTGGGCGGCGTGCCCGCCGGCAAGGCCGACGTGGGCTTCGCCATCCCCGTGTTCCGGGACTTCCAAATCCTGTTCCAGTTCTGGGACGGCGACGACGAATTCCCGGCGAACATCAAGTACCTGTTCGACGAGAACGCCCTGCAATTCATGCACTACGAAACCCTGTGGTACGTGATGGGCACCCTCGCCGACCGGCTGATGTTCTATGCGGGTTCCCAGCGCTGAAGCGTTGAAAAAGGGTTGCCCGAAATGACCTCCAGTCATTTCAGGCAACCCTTTTTCAGGCGTTTCACGGAAACTGTGGGATGAGATGGAAGTATTATGCAAGTCTCCTCTTTCAATATCGGCAATCAACGAGCCGTATCGATCCTTCGCTGCGCTCAGGATGCCAGGGCTTCGATTCGTTGTCATCCTGAGCGAAGCGAAGGATCTGTACACAGCGTTAACAGATTTCGTTGCGCTTATCCCCCAGCTTTCCGTGACAGCCCTTTTTGCCCTCACATCACCGGGGCGAACACCTTCAGCAGCCAGCCGGCGAGGCGGGTGGTGATGGGGATGCGCTTCAAATCCCCGGGGGTGACCTCCTGGCTCCTGGCGAGGGTATTCTGGAAGTCGGTCTCCACATCGGCCACGGCAGGCACGTCGCGCAGGTAGGCCGCGCACTCGAAGTGCAGGTAGAAGCTGCGATAGTCCAGGTTGATGGTGCCCACCACCGCCTTCACGTCGTCGCTGACAAACACCTTGGCGTGGATGAAGCCAGGCGTGTACTCGTAGATCTTGACGCCCGCGCTCACCAGCCGCTGGTAGTGGGACTTGGCCAGCGCAAAGGCCAGCTTCTTGTCGGGGATGCCCGGCAGGATCAGCCGCACATCGACGCCGCGCTGCGCCGCGTAGATCAGGGCGGTCTTCAGCTCGTCGTCCAGGATCAGGTAGGGCGTCATGATGTGCACGTAATCCGTCGCCCGGTTGAGGATGTCCATGTAGACGGCCCGGCCGACCTTGTCCTCATCCAGCGGGCAATCCCCGAAGGGGATCACATAGCCGGAGGGGCGCTCGGGGGCATAGCCGGTCTCCTTGATCCAGGGCTCGAACATGGCGTGCTCCTCGGTGATGTTCCACATCTGCAGGAACATCAGCGTGAAGCTGCGGACCGCGTCGCCCTTGAGCATGACGGCGGTGTCCTTCCAGTGGCCGAAGGGATGGGTGCGGTTGATGTACTCGTCGCCCAGGTTGACGCCGCCGTTGAAGGCCACCTTGCCGTCGATCACCAGTATCTTGCGGTGATCCCGGTAATTGTAGTGGGAGGAGACGATGGGGCGAATCGGCGCGAAGGTCTTCGCCTTGATGCCGCGCTGCTCGAGCAGCTCGCAGTAATTCGAGGGCAGCAGGGTGATTTCGC
>JAZSAA010000341.1:0-2441 GCA_045601625.1 Clostridia bacterium
GAATGGCCGCGAACTGGCCCGTCGCGCCGCCCTGGAGGAACAGCACCGCGTAGTCCTGGGATATGTGCATCAGATCCCGCAGGGTGGCCTCGGTCTCGTCGAAGATGGCCTGGTACTGCTTGGAGCGGTGGCTCATCTCCATGACGTTCATGCCGGTATCGCCGTAGCACAGCATCTCCCGCGCCGCCTGCTCCAGGACCTCCTGGGGCATCGTGGACGGACCGGGGGCAAAGTTATAAACGCGCTTCATGGTCATACAGTCCTTCCCGATTGGTTATTCCCGACCCTTTGCCGGGTGTTATCGTACTTTATTATAGTACCTCATTGTTGGGAATGAGGGAAAGAGGGGTTAAATAAAATCTGAATTGAGGCTTCAAAACATATCATCTTAACCCGGCCATGCTATACTTAATCTGGAAATATATTCGGGAGGTCCTGTTCTTGGCGAAAGCGCAGCGGGCATTCAAGGCGACGATGCTGGTCACCGGCGTCATCATATTCAGCAAGATATTCGGCTTCGTGCGCGACATGATCCTGGCCAACTACTTCGGCACGGGCATGGCCAACGACGCCTATGTGTCGGCCTACAGCCTGTTCTACCTGCCGGTGCTGCTGTTCAATTCCTGCATCTCGGCCACGCTGATCCCCCTGTACGTGCAGGAGCGGGAGCAGCGCAGCCTGGAGCACGCCAACCACTTCGCCAGCAACACGCTGAACCTGTTCGCGCTGGCGGCGCTGGCCATCTCGGCGCTGTTCTTCGCGCTGGCCCGGCCGCTGGTGCGTACAATCTACGTCGGCTTCGACCCCGCCAAGACCGACCTGACGGTGCAACTGGTGCGCACGATGCTGCTGTCGCTGGTGTTCAACATCACCTCCATCGGCCTTGCGAGCCTCCTGAACGCGGCGGAGCAGTACATCGCCGCCCAGCTGACCGGCTTCCCGCTGAGCGCCTGCATCATACTGGCCTCGGTGCTGTTCTCGGAGAGGTACGGCATCATCGCCGTGGGCTGGGGCGTGTTCGCCGCGAACATCCTGCAAACGCTGATCCTCATCCCCTTCCTGCGGGGCTGGTTCCACTATACCCCGGTGCTGGACTTCTCGGACAAACGCTTTCACCGGCTGATGGTGCTGGCAGGTCCGGCGATGCTGTCCATGGGCATCAGCGAGCTGAACCACATGATCGACCATGCGCTGGCCTCGGGCCTGAACCCCGGCGACATCTCCTCCATGAGCTACGCCTACCGGCTGATCACATTCCTGCTGGGCGTGCTGATGGTACCGCTGACGACGGTAATGTTCTCGAAAATGAGCCGCATGGCCGCCGCGAAGGATAAAAAGGGTATGTTGGATGTACTGCGCCGCTGCGTTCTGGTGATCGCCCTGGTGGCGCTGCCCATCGTGGCCATCGCCGTGGTGCTGCGCATCGACGTGATCAAGTTCGCCTATATGCGCGGCCGCTTCGACATGCACTCGGTGGAGGTCACCGCGGGCATACTGATGTGCTACGTGGTGGGCGTGCCCGCCTTCGGGCTGAGGGACTTTTTGAACCGGGTGTTCCATTCCCTCCAGGACACCACCACCCCCTTCTGGGTCTCCTGCGTGGTGGTGGGGCTGAACATCGCGCTGAACCTGATTTTGCGGATCTTCCTGGGGGCGAACGGCCTGGCGCTGGCCACCTCCATCGCCGGGGCCACCGGCATGGTGATCCTGCTGCTGGCGCTGAAGAAGCGCTTCGGGCACATGGGCTTCCGGCACATACTGCCCGACCTCATAAAGATCATCGCCGCCACGCTGGTTGGCGCGGCGGTGTGCGTGCTGCTGAACCGGGCGCTGCCCCCGGCCATGGGCACCGGAAGGGTATTCATCCGCCTGGCCGTCTGCGCCGGGGCCTCGCTGATCGCCTACGCCGTGTGCTGCCTGCTGCTGCGGGTACGGACGTTCAGCGAATTTGTACAGGGAATTGTGAGCCGGAAACGATAATAAACCACACACCGGAGCGTCGGCCTCCAGACCGCCATGGCAGCGGCACAGGTATCGCCGCTACCTGTCTCAACTCCCCATCCCACTCCAAAAGGAGGTACGTTTCCCCCATGAACGACGAGGAACGCATCATCACCACCGGCTATCGCGAGGATGAGGACGACGCGGAGCTTTCGCTGCGCCCCCATTCGCTGGCGGAATACTTCGGCCAGGACAAGCTGAAGCAGAGCCTGACGGTCTACATGCAGGCCGCCATCAGCCGCCACGAGCCGCTGGACCACATACTGCTCTACGGCCCGCCCGGCCTGGGCAAGACCACCCTGGCGGGCATCATCGCCGCGGAGATGGGCCACAACATCCGCGTCACAAGCGGCCCGGCCATCGAACGGGCCGGCGACCTGGCGTCGATCCTGACCAACCTGAACGCCGGCGACGTGCTGTTCATCGACGAGATCCACCGC
>JAZSAA010000342.1:0-6303 GCA_045601625.1 Clostridia bacterium
CCATGTACTTTTCGATGACGGCCATGTCCCTGATGCCGCCGCCGATCTCCACGAACAGCCCCGTGTTCTCCACGACCCGCTTCACGGTGTCGAAGTTAGGCGTGCCGCCGTCCCGGGCCCCCTCCAGGTCCACCATGTGCAGGTGGGTGGCCCCGGCGGCCTCAAACCGGCGGGCGGGGTTCAGCGGGTCGTCGTCGTACACCGTCATCTGGTTGTAGTCGCCCTTGTACAGCCGAACGGCCTTGCCGCCGACCATGTCGATGGCGGGGAATATCAGCATGTTGCAACACCGTCCCATTCACAGAAGGCTTTCAGTATGCCCAGGCCCACGTCGCCGCTCTTTTCCGGGTGGAACTGGCAGCCGCAGACGTTGCCCTTCGCCACGGCGGCGGTCAGCGGCGCGCCGTATTCGGCGGTGGCGATGACCGATGCGTCGCAATTCACGCCGTAGTAGGAGTGGACGAAGTATACGCAGTCCCCGGGCTTCACGTCCCGGAAGATGGGGTGGGGTTTGCGCACCTCCAGCGCGTTCCAGCCGATGTGGGGGATCTTCAAATAGGCGGGGATGACCCCGGAGATGGGCCGCACCTCGCCGGGGATCAGGCCCAGGCCCTCGTGCTCGCCGAACTCGAAGGACTTCTCCAGCAGCAGCTGCATCCCCAGGCAGATGCCCATGATGGGGGTGCCCCGGGCGGCGACGGCCTTCGCTACGCCATCCAGGCCCGTTTCCCGCAGCTTCCTCTCCGCGTCGCCGAACGCGCCCACCCCGGGCAGGATCACCCGGTCGGCGCTGAGTATGGCCCCGGCGTCGCCGGTGACGACGGCCTGGGCGCCAACGGCCTTCAGGCTGTGGGCCAGCGAAAACAGGTTGCCCACGCCGTAGTCGATAATCGCGATCATAGCATTCCTTTCGTGGACGGGATCTCCCCGTTCAGGCTGGGGTCGATGGCCACGGCGGCGCGCAGGCTCCGGGCCGCGGACTTGAACGTCCCTTCGACGATGTGGTGGCTGTTGGTCCCGGCCAGCTGCCTGATGTGCAGCGAGACGTTCGCCTTGCGCACGAAGCCCAGCCAGAACTCCTGCACCAGCTCGGTATCGAAGGAACCGATCTTCTGGGTGGGGATGTCCAGCCCGTAGCCCAGGTGACAGCGGCCGGAGATGTCCACTGCGGTGAGGATCAGCGCCTCGTCCATCGGAAGTATGGTGTGGCCGTAGCGCACGATGCCGCCCATGTCGCCCAGCGCCTCGGCGAAGGCCGTGCCCAGGCAGATGCCGATGTCCTCGACGGTGTGGTGGTCGTCCACGTCGGTGTCGCCCACGCACTTCACGGCCAGGTCGAAGCGCCCGTGCTTCGCGAAAAGCGTCAGCATGTGATTCATGAAGCCGCAGCCGGTGTCAATGTCGGCCCTGCCCGTGCCGTCCAGGTCCAGCTCCAGATGAATGTTCGTCTCGGCGGTGTGCCGGGTGATGGTGGATGTACGCATGGGAATCTCCTTCTATGCTAAAGATGTTTTTTTATTGGAGGGTAGGGGGTAAATTCTGTTTTGTCGCGGGGCGACAAATCACAATTCAGTATTTAGTATTTAGCATTTAGTGGTTAGTGGAGGAGAAAATCCTTGCGGATTTCTTTTGATTTAAAGAATCGAGAAACGTTGAAACCTCTGCCGTTTCCCTTTAATCAAACAAATCCGTCAGGATTTGTACCGCCACTAAATACTAACCACTAAATACTAAATACTCAAATTCTGATTTATCGAGCCCTGCTCGATAAATCAGAATTTGTCCTCTACACCCGTTCCACCGAGAATCTCTCCCAGCTTCTCAAACAGCGCCTTCATCTGCTCCGGGACGCCGATGGTGATGCGCAGGAAATCCCTGATGCGGGGGCTGTCGAAGTGGCGCACCAGCACGCCCTTCGCCTTCAGCTGGCGATAGAGGTCGCCGCCGTCGGCGTGGGGATGGCGGGCGAACACGAAATTGGCCTTGCTGGGCAGCACCTCGAAGCCCATCTGCTTAAGCCGCGCGACGCTGGCCTCCCGGGTGTCGATCACCCGACGGCAGTTTTCCATGCAGGCGTCGTCAGCCTTCAGCGTGGCCAGGCCCGCGGCCAGGGTCATGCGGTTGATGCTGTAGGGGTTGGTGCTGAACTTGATCTTCTCCAGGTCGGCGATCAGCCCTCTGTCCGCGATGGCGAAGCCCAGGCGCGCCCCGGCCATGCTGCGGGACTTGGAGAAGGTCTGCACCACCAGCAGGTTGTCGTACTTCGCCGTCAGCGGCACGCAGGACTCGGCCCCGAAGTCCACATAGGCCTCGTCGATCAGCACCACGTGGCCGCGATTCGACGCCACGATGTCCTCGACCTGGGCAGCGCCCAGAGCCATGCCGGTGGGGGCGTTGGGGTTGGCGATGGCAATGAAGCCGTCCAGGGCCATGTAGTCCGTCGGGTCGATGGAAAAATCCGCCCGCAGGGGCACGGGCCGGGCTTCGATGCCGTGCAGCGCGGCGTATACCGGATAGAAGCCGTAGCTGATGTCCGGGAAGTAGGCCCGGGGACTGCCGAAGGCCATGAAGGCAAAGTTCAGTATATCGTCAGAGCCGTTGGAAACGAACACGTTTTCCCGCTTCACGCCGTAGCGCGCGGCCAGCGCGCCCCTCAAATCGGCGCACACCGGGTCGGAGTACAGCTGCAGCCGCCCCGCCTCGGCCTGAACCGCCTCGACCACGCCGGGGGCCGGGGGATAGGGGCTCTCGTTGGTGTTCAGCTTGATATACTGCATGTCCCGGGGCTGCTCGCCGGGGGTGTAGGCTTCAAGGGATTGGTACTTGTCGATCAGGTAGCGGCTCATTCGATCACCTTCTGTGATAGAGTTAAGAGTATAGAGTAAAGAGTTTAGAGCTGAGTCAGCGGTTTTCCCTTAACTCTAAACTCTACACTCTGAATTCTGCGCGCTTTCACGCTTTCTCAAAGCGTGAAAGCACGCTTCGTGCGTGTCCCTCCAGGCCCTCCTTGCGGGCGAAGCGGGCGATCTTGCCGGAGACGGCCTCCAGCGCGGCGGCGGTGAAATAGGTGTACTGGCTCTTCTTGACGAAGTCGTCCACGGAAAGGGGGCTGTAGAACCTCGCGGTGCCGCCGGTGGGCAGCGTGTGGTTGGGCCCGGCCAGGTAGTCGCCCAGCGCCTCGGGGCAGTTGCGGCCCATGAAGATGGAGCCCGCGTGGCGGATGCGGTCCAGGTAGTCGAAGGGGTTGTCCAGGCACAGCTCCAGGTGCTCCGGGGCGATGGCGTTGGCGATATCGATGGCCTGGTCGATGGTATCCGCCACGATGATCTTGCCGTTGAGGCCGATGGAGGTCGAGGCGATCTCAAAGCGGGGCAGCTGGCGCACCTGCCGGTCGATTTCATCCCGCACGGCTTCGGCCAGGACCATGCTGTCGGTGACCAGCACCGCGCTGGCCATCTTGTCGTGCTCGGCCTGGGAGAGCATGTCCGCGGCGACCTGCCGGGGATTGCTGTTGCCGTCGGCGACCACGAGGATCTCGCTGGGCCCGGCGATCA
This sequence comes from Clostridia bacterium, assembly GCA_045601625.1. Lineage (GTDB taxonomy): Bacteria > Bacillota > Clostridia > Christensenellales > Aristaeellaceae > UBA2862. Next base: position 3,555 of record JAZSAA010000342.1, read on the forward strand.
TGTCGATGGATACCCGGCCGAAAACCTGCTTCTTGGCCTCGGCCACGAAGGCGTTGCCGGGGCCGACGATCTTGTCCACGCAGGGGACGCTCTGGGTGCCGTAGGCCAGAGCGGCCACGGCCTGGGCCCCGCCCACCTTGAAGATGCGGCTCACCCCGGCCACCTTCGCCGCGGCCAGTATGGCGGGGTTGACGCTGCCGTCCTTCGCCGGAGGCGTGACCATCACAATCTCGCCGCAGCCGGCGATCTTCGCGGGGATGGCGTCCATCAGCACCGTGGAGGGATAGGCCGCTGTGCCGCCGGGCACGTACAGGCCCACCCGGTCCAGCGGGATCACCTTCTGGCCCATCACCACGCCGTCCTTCTCGGCGATGATGAAGCTGTTGCGCACCTGCTTTTCATGGAACAGGCGGATGTTGGCGTCGGCGGTCTCCAGCACGTCGATGAACTCCGGCTCCACCTTGGCGATGGCGGCATCCAGCTCGGCAGGGGAGACCTCCAGGGCCTCCAGCCTGACCTTGTCGAACCTTTCGCAGTACTCCAGAAGCGCCGCGTCGCCCCTCGCACGGACGTCGGCGATGATGTCTGATACGATCCCGGCCACGTCCACCTCGGGGACGGAGCGGGCGAAGATTTCCTCGTTGGCGACTTCGCCGTACTTCATAATTTTGATCATGATGGCACCTCTTTTGTTGTCAACGACATTTTTTTGAGTGTGCAGATTTTTTGCTTCGCAAGCCTATGGCAAGACTTCGGCTGCGCCTGGGTTCACAATGATGCGTAGCAACGCCTGTCATCCTGAGCGGAGCGTTAGCGTAGTCGAAGGATCTTGCACTCATTCCTGCACCTGTCCCGCAAGCCCCTTGCAGATGGCCTCGATCTGCGGGCCGTGGAACTTGAAGCTGGCCTTGTTGGAAATCAGCCGGGCGCTGATGGGCACGATGGTCTCGATGGGCTCCAGGTCGTTCTCCAGCAGGGTCTTGCCCGTCTCCACGATGTCCACGATCACGTCGGAAAGCCCCAGGATCGGGGCGATCTCGATGCTGCCGTTCAGGTGGATGATGTCGATGTCCCGGCCCAGCCCGGCGTAGTATTCCCTGGCGATGCGGGTAAACTTGGTAGCCACCCGCAGGGTGCGCTCCGGGTTGTCCCGGAAGGTCTTCTTCGCGGCCACGGCCATGCGGCAGCGGCCCACGTTCAGATCCAGCAGCTCGTAGACCTCCGGCCGGTACTCCAGCAGGATGTCCTTGCCGGCCACGCCGATGTCCGCCGCGCCGCGCTCCACGTAGATCGCCACGTCCGAGGGCTTGACCCAGAAGTAGCGCACGCCGGTTTTCTCGTTTTCAAAGATCAGCTTGCGGTTGGGCTCGAGGATCGAGGGGCACTCGTAGCCCGCCGCGGCGAACATGCCGTACACCTTTTCGCCCAGCCTGCCTTTGGGCAGCGCGACGTTGATCATGCTACTGGTCATACTCAATCCCTCCCTCGCCAAAGCGCACCAGCCGCCGGTAGCGCAGCTTTTCGTCCACGGCCTTCTGGGCCCGGACGCTGGCGCACTCCCGGGACAGCTTTGCCACGGCCTTTGACAGCGCGGCGATGTCGGCGCGGTCGTCGTACAGCACCAGGGTGTCCACGTCGTAGGGCCTGGGCTCGTCGTTCAGGCGCTCCAGCTGGTCCATGTAGATGGCGAAGCCCACGGCCTTGCAATCCCGGCCCATGCGCTTCATCAGCTTGTCGTACTGGCCGCCGGAGAGCACGCCGGTGGGGATGCCGTTGATATAGCCCATGAACACGATGCCGTTGTAGTAGTTCATGTCGTTGACGATGGAGAAGTCCACCCGCACACCCTCGCAGCCGTTGGCCGCCAGCACGTCGGTCACCCGGGACAGCGCGTCCAGGGCGTCCTTCGCGTCGCCCGCGGCGCACCAGGGGCGTAGGGCCTTGACGACGTCCTTCGCCGGGCCGTGGGCGGCGATCAGGGCCAGTATGCCGGAGACGTCCCGGTCCGGGCACAGCCTTCGCACGCCGTCGCCGTTTTTTTCGCCGATGCAGGCGATCACCGCCGCGCGGCGCTCCTCGTCCAGCCCGAGGGCGTCCACCAGCGCCGAAACCACGCCCATGTGGGACAGGTCCAGCACGTAATCCGGGTCGATGGACTTCAGGCTCTCTGCGGCCAGGGAGATGACCTCGCACAGGTTGTACAGATCCACGTCGCCGATGCACTCCAGCCCCGTCTGCATGATCTCCTTGAAGCAGCGGGTGCTGCCGGAGACGCGGTACACGTTTTCGTTGTAGTACAGCTTTTGCACGCTGCCGGGCATCTGGCGGGTGTTCTTGATGATGGACAGCGTCACGTCGGGCTTCAGGGCCATCAGCCGGCCGTCGGTGTCGGTGAAGGTGATGATGCCGTCGGAGACGAGGAAGTCCTTGTTGCCGGCGTAGAGGTCGTACTCCTCGAACTTGCTCATCTTGAACTGGCTGTAGCCGTAGCGCTGGTACAGGCCCCGCAGGGTGTAGAGGACCCGCTCCTCCGGCTTCAGCGAATCGTTGACAGGGTTCATAAAAGACCTCCGGTTGGTTGATTGACTGTATTTTAGCACGTTACCACGTTAAAGTCAAGGAAGGATGTGTTAAGGAAATGCCGCATAATTGGATGGTAGTATGGCGAAGTGAATTTTAGTCAGCCGTGGCCTGCAAAAACCGCAGGTTACCTGGCGGGTAATCAAGGGTTTTGCAGGCTGCGGGTGGC
>JAZSAA010000343.1:0-2263 GCA_045601625.1 Clostridia bacterium
GCCGCCCCTGTCATATCCCAATTACGAGAACACCCGCACGCCCCAGCTGAACACGCGGTTATAGTAGCCGCTCTTCAGCTGGCTGACGATGACCTTCTTCGCCACGGAGGAAGCATGCACGAAATAGCCCTTGCCCAGGTAGATGCCCACGTGATCGCACAGGTCCTTGTCGTCGATGGTGTTGAAGCACACCAGGTCGCCCCGCTTGAGCCGGTCGATGCTCTCGACGCGCTGGAACCGGTCGTCGTAGCCCTGGCTCTTGACGCCGCTCTTCATGATGCCCTGCCAGGCCGCATCGTAGCAGAAGGCCGTAAAACCGGCGCAGTCGAAGCTCTTGGGCGGGTTCGGTTCTTCTGAATAGGGCGCGTCCAGAAGGGTCTGGGCCACATAGATGGCCTTTTCGATCTTGGAGGCCCTGGCCCCGTCGGCGTTGGCCTGCAGCTGGCCCGGCATGGCGCCGCCCTTGGGGGATTCCGGCTTGCTGGAAGTGAGCATTCCGGACTGTATGTAGCCCTGCCAGCTCTTGTTCTTGTTCATGATGCGCACGTAGCTGCCTTCCACGCCCACCGCGTAGACCAGCGTGCCCGCGGAGACCGTGGTGAGGGTTTTGGAGGCCGCCGCGTTCTTGTAAACCGTGGCGCTGCTGGCGACATAGGCCTTCAGCGGATTGACGCGGTCCAGGTACTTCAGCCGGATATAGCCGGTCTTTCCCTTGTAGACGACCCGGCCCCAGCCCTTTGAGCAGGCCCTCAGGCTGACCTCCAGCCCCTCGGGCGCCGTGACGCTCTTGGCCGAGGACGTCAGCGACGAATACACCTTCGCCGAGGCGTTCAGCCTGACCTCTATCGAATCGGCCAGCGCCGTACCGCAGGCCAGCATCAGCACAAGCGCGATGGCCAGGGCGCGCATCCAGCCCGTAATCCGTTCGGACATATCCGAAATACCCCCAATGATGGTTGAAGCTGCCCGGGCCTTACCCGGCCACGAGCATACTCCCATTATTGTAGTATTATACATTGTACCTCAAAACCGTGATTGTTTCAACATATTTTATGATAATTTTTAATATTCGACCCCTCTCGACCGGTTTTGCGCCGCACATAGCGCTTGCGAAGGCCGGCGCCAGGGGGTATAATGGAGGAGGCTAATACCAGACAGACGAGGAGACAACACATGGCTACACCCTTCCGCTGCGCCGTGGTCGGCGCGGCGAACATCGACATCGGCGGGTTCCCCCACGGGCGGATCGCGCTGCAGGATTCCAACCCCGGCCGGGTGATCCTCTCGGCGGGGGGCGTGGGGCGCAACATCGCCTGCAACCTGGCGCTGCTGGGAATCGAGACCCACCTGGCGGCCCCGCTGGGCACGGACGCCTTCGCCGACATCGTGCGCTCGGGCTGCGCCAGGGCGGGCGTGGACACGGACCTGTGCTTCACCTTTCCCGGCGCGGCCAGCTCCGCCTACCTGTTCATCGCGGACATCGACGGCGACATGCAGCTGGCCGTAAACGACATGGACATCTGCCAGCGCATGACGCCCGAGGCCCTGGCTGGCCGCCTGGACGCACTGAACGCCATGGACGCCGTGGTGCTGGACGCCAACCTGCCCGAGGCGGGCATCGCCTTTCTGGCCCAGCGGCTGCGCGTGCCGCTGTTCGCCGACGCGGTCTCCGCCGCCAAGGCCCGCAGGCTGCTGCCCGCCCTGCCCCGCCTGCGGGCGATCAAGCCCAACGCGCTGGAGGCCGAGGCCCTGACGGGCCTGCCGGTCCATGACCGCCCCACCGCCGAGGCCGCCGCCCGACGGCTGGTGAAGATGGGCGCAGAAGGCGCCTGCGTCACCCTGGGCGAGCGGGGCGTCTGCTGCGCCGACCGGAACGGGTCGCGCTTCATGGCCGGCGCGCCGGTGCAGATGGTCAACGCCACCGGCGCGGGCGACGCCTTCACCGCCGCCCTGGTGTGGGCCGGCCTTCGGGGCCTGGACCTGTTCGACGCCGCCCGCGCCGGCATGGCCGCCGCCGCCATCGCCGTGGAATCCGAGGAAACCGTGAACCCGGCGATGTCGGCGAAGGCAGTGATGGAAAAGATGGCGGCGATGTGATCCCCGGGCAGGGATTTGTTTCTGGCAAATTCTGATTTGTCGGGCTAACGCCCGTTTGAAGGGGGACAGGTCCCCCTTCAATACATCCTCCTCAGATTTGCCTGAAATCCTGCGGATTTCCGGGCGGCAAATCTGCAAGGAAGCCTTTTTTGCTCTGGTCGACAGG
>JAZSAA010000344.1:0-2683 GCA_045601625.1 Clostridia bacterium
AAACGGCAGAGGTTTCAACGTTTCTCGATTCTTTGAATCAAAAGAAATCCGCAAGGATTTCCTCCTCCACTAACCACTAAATGCTAAATACTAAATACTGAATTCTGATTTGTCGCCTCAGCGACAAATCAGAATTTACCCCTCCCATCATACCACACCCCGCGCTCTTCGAAAAGCGACTTCCATAAAAAAATATACAATTTACGTAAAATAGTGCATAGCCATAGCCGCTTTAATTTGATAAAATGTTTACTGCAAGCATGTAAAAGTGCTGCTATTACATGCACAAAACATGACAGGAGGAACAGTAACATGAAGAAAGTGTTGAGCATCGTTCTCTGCCTGATGCTGGCCATGAGCCTGCTGGCGGCGGCGAGCGCCGAGAACGTGGTCGTCGAAGCCGTGCCCAACGAGGGCCAGTTCGAGGGCCAGGAGCTGAGCATCCTGGTCTCCGCCGACTGGATGGCCGACCGCTATGACGACACCATCGCCCGCTTCGAGGAGACCTACGGCGTGACCGTGGACCTGCAGACCCTGCCCGCCGACCAGTATGAGAACGTGCTGGCCAGCAACTTGGAAAACGGCACCTGCCCCGACGTGTTCTGGATCCAGTCCAACGCTGCGGGCGCCATCGAATCCAAGATCGTCGATCCCGAGAACCGCTGCATCGACTTCACCGGCGCGGATTGGCAGAACGTGATGCCCGAATCCCGCCAGAGCGCCTGCATCTCCGGCGGCAAGCTGTACGGCCTGCAGATCTGGCACAACAGCCCCGAGTACGTGATGCTGTACAACAAGACCCTGTTCGACGAACTGGGCCTGACCGTGCCCACTACCTACGCGGAGCTGAAGGACGTCTGCGCCAAGATCGCCGAGCAGGGCATCACCCCCTGGTTCATGGCGGGCGCGGACGGCTGGCGTCACCAGCTGGCCTTCTTCCAGATCGGCGGCGTGTATGAGGAGGCGCAGCCCGGCCTGTACGACGCGCTGAACAACAACACCGCCACCTTCGCCGGCAACGAGAAGATGCTGGAGGTACTGGGACAGTTCAAGGAGCTTTCTGACCTGGGCTACTTCGGCGAGGACTGGATCGGCACCGACTCCACCAACCAGTCCAACGAGTTCGGCGATCGTGAAGTCGCCATGACCATCGAGAATTCCGGCACCATCAAGCAGATCAAGGACGACACCGGCACCACCGACGAGTTCGGCCTGTTCCTGTGCCCCCTTGGCGACAATACCTGGTACACCACCAGCCCCGCCGGACCCACCATGTTCGGCTACAAGGGCACCGAGCACGAGGACCTGGTGCGCGCCTGGTTCCAGTTCGTCTGCACGCCCGAATCCCTGCAAGAGATCCTGGACAACAGCCCCAAGTACACCAACCTGCATGTGAACGTGGACATCGAGCAGCACTGGCTGCCCGAGGAGGAGGCCTTCATCGCCACCGTGCCCGCCGAGAAGATGCAATGCTGCGTGCTGCAGAACGGCACCAAGTACACCAACGACTACTGGATGGAGTTCGGCGAGGATATGATCCAGTTCGTCCAGGGCGACATTGATGCCAACGAGGTGCTGGCCCGCATGGACGGCTATCGCGCTGAAAAGGCCAAAATCGTAGGCGATGAGGCCTGGAAGTAATCTCAATTGAACCTATTCCATAGGGGCGGCTTCGCCGCCCCTATCTTCCGTAAAAGGCGGCGATGAAATGAACAAGAAAAAGGTCTATCCCCAGTGGTTTTTGATACTGCCGCTGGTACTGTACATCGTGTTCTTCCTGTTCCCCAGCCTGTTGGGGTTATTCTATTCGTTCACCGACTGGAGCCTGGCTACCCCAAAAAACGGTCTGCACTTCGTGGGGCTTAAGAATTACATCGATATCTTCACCTCCAGCAAAAACTATTCCGCCGGCATCTGGAACACGCTGAAATTCACCCTGGTTTCGAACGTCGTGAAGATCATCCCGGCTCTGTTCCTGGCCATTATACTCTTTGAGGGCATCCGGGGCATGGGCGCGTACCGCACGGTGTTCTATCTGCCCTCGATCATCCCCTTCGTGATCATCGGTATCATATTCACCTCGGTGCTGAACTTCAAAAACGGCATGCTCAACGGCTTCCTGGAGCTCATCGGGCTGGGAGCGCTGAAGCAGAAGTGGCTTTCCGATTTGAACGTGGTCTGGAAATCCATCTATATGGTGGACGCGTGGCGCGGCATCGGCTACGTCATGACCATCTTCATAACGGGCCTCTCCACCATCGACAAGAGCTATTACGAGGCCGCCAAGGTGGACGGTGCGAATTTCTGGCAACGGCTGTGGCACGTGACCCTGCCGATGATGCGCGGGGCGATCATGATCAACCTGGTCTTCGGCGTCACCTACGGCCTGAAGGTATTCGACATCATCTACGTGCTGACCAACGGCGGCCCCGGACACGCCACTGAGGTCATGACCACCTACTCCTTCCAGCTGTACGGCGCGGGCAACTACGGCCTGGCCACCGCCTTCAACGCCATACTGCTGCTGATCACGATGATCGCAGGCATACTGATCGTGCGCGGCATGAGCAGAAAGGGGGCGGCCTGATTGAGCAATCCCAACAAGAAGCCCCTGACTGTCCAGGCGGTGCTCAAGCAGCTGCTGTGCATCCTCCTGTCGGTGATCGTGCTGGCCCCGCTGTAC
>JAZSAA010000345.1:0-4292 GCA_045601625.1 Clostridia bacterium
GCAATGTAAGGGGACCTCATCCGACCCGCTGCGCGGGCCAACTTCCCCAAAGGGGAAGGCTTTTGGATAGCACATCTCCTCGCCAAATCAGATTTTCCCCGCGACTGAACATCTACCCTTGGACACCGTTTGTCCCGCAAAATCCCACAATAATGCACCGATTTCGTAGAATTGCGGAGGCACGGCGGGGCGGCATTGTACTATAATGATGCCATAGTATGGGCCGCGCAGCGGCAGGAGGCAACCCGATATGATCATCATTGGCGAAAAACTGAACGGCTCCATCCCGGCAGTGGCGAAGGCCATCGCCCAAAAGGACGAGGGCTTCATCCGCGAGCGGGCGCTTATGCAGGCGAACGCCGGGGCCACCTTCCTGGACGTGTGCGCCTCGGTGGAGGAGGCCGTGGAGGTGGAGACCCTGGTGTGGATGATCTGCAACATCCAGGCCGTCACCGACGTGCCGATCTGCATCGACAGCCCCAGCGCGAAAACCTGCGTGCGGGCGCTGCCCTTCTGCCGCAGGCCGGGGCTGATCAACTCGGTCTCGATGGAGGGGAACAAGATCGACACCATCTTCCCCGTGATCGCCGACACCGACTGGCAGTGCGTGGCCCTGCTGTGCGACAACGACGGCATCCCCAATTCGGTGGAGAAGCGCATGGACGTGTTCCACGCCATCATGGAAAGGGCGAAGCGCTACGGCATCGCCCCCAGTCGGCTGCACATCGACCCGCTGGTGGTCACGCTGTCCACCGACCAGACGGCGCTGCTGGTGTTCGCCGAGTGCTGCCGCCGCATCAAGGCTGAATATCCCGACATCCATATCACCAGCGGCCTGAGCAACATCAGCTACGGCCTGCCCATCCGCAAGAACATCAACTACGCCTTCATGACCCTGGCCATGGAGGCCGGCATGGACAGCGCCATCGTGGACCCCACCAACCAGCAGATGACCGGCATCATCCACGCCACCAACGCCCTGCTGGGCCGGGACGAATTCTGCCTGGAATACATCGAGAGCTGCAAGGGCCAGGGCGCCGCCCCCGCCGCGCAGGCCTCGCAGGCCTCGCAGGCCTCGCAGGCATCACAGGCCTCGCAGGCCCCGCAGGCCCCGCAGGCCGCCCTCTCCCCCGCCCCGGAATCCAAAAAAGATGCCCCCTCGAACGACGCGAAGGCCGAGGCGCTCCGGGCCGTGGCCGAGGCCGTGGAGAACGGCAAGAACAAGAAGGTGCCCGACGCCGTGCGCACCGCGCTGGAGGCCGGGGTGGACCCGAAGGACATACTGAACACCGGCATGATCGACGCCATGGACGTGGTGGGCGACAAGTTCCAGAAGCAGATCATATTCGTGCCCCAGATGCTGGCGGCCGCCCGGGCCATGAAGAGCGGCGTGGACGTGCTGAAGCCCCACCTGAAGGGCGAGGGCGGCGGCAGCGTGGGCAAGATGATCCTGGGTACCGTGGCCGGGGACTTCCACGACATCGGCAAGAACCTGGTGGGCATGATGATCGAGAGCGCCGGGGTCGAGGTGATCGACCTGGGCGTGGACGTGCCCATCGCCACCTTCATCAAGGCCATCGAGGACCACCCGGACGTGACCATCGTGGGCCTGTCGGCGCTGCTGACCACCACCATGCCGTCCCTGCGGGACACCGTGGCCGCGCTGAAGCAGCAGCCCTTCGCCAGCCGCATCAAGATCATGGTGGGCGGTGCCCCCATCAGCCAGGCCTTCGCCGACGAGATCGGCGCGGACGCCTATACCCCCGACGCCGCGTCCGCCGCCAAGAAGGCCAAGGCCCTGGCGCTGGAGATGCAGGGGCTGGCCGGCGAGGCCGCCGAAGCGGAGGTCGAAGCCCCCATCGAGGACAAGAAGGAAGCCCCGAAGGCGGCCGCCGCCGTCGAAGCCCCCACAAACTACGACTTCACAAGGCTGGACGCCATCATGGCCCAGTTCTTCCCGCCCCAGGATCTCGCCCGCAGCCGCTACTACGACCACTGGGCCGCCACCCGGCAGAAGTGGGTCAATTACTGGAAGCATCAGAACACGGGCCGCCCGCTGATGACCGTCATCGCCCGCCGGCCCGAGGTGGAGGCCCTCTCTGACGGCACGCCCCAGGACGGCGGCTACCTTGGCCAGATCTGCCAGGGCAACTACTACGCCCTGCCGGAGGAACTGAAGTGGAAGGACATGATTGACAAGTACCAGGACCCGGAGCGCATCGTGGCCCGCTACCGCCAGTTCTGCGAGACCCACGCCTTCCTGGCCGAGAGCTTCCCGAACCTGAACATCGACTTCGGCCCCGGCTCGCTGGCGTCGTACCTGGGCTCCGACATCGGCTTCAAGGAGGACACGGTGTGGTTCATCCCCAGCCCCGACTACGAAAACGGCTGGGACGGCGCGCCGAAGCTGGCCTTCAACCCGGAGAACGAATGGCTGCTGAAGCACCTGGCCCTGGCGGCGAAGTGCCGCGAGCTGGCCGGGGACGACTTCTTCGTGGACATGCCCGACCTGATGGAAAACATCGACACGCTGGCCTCCCTCCGCGGGGCGCAGGACACCCTGTACGACCTGCTGGACGAGCCCGAGGCCGTGGAGAAGCGGATAAAGGAAATCGACAAGATCTACTTTGAATACTACAACCGCTTCTACGACATCATCCGCGACCACGAAGGCGGCAACGCCTACACCGTGTTCCAGATCTGGGGCCCGGGCCGCACGGTCAAGCTGCAATGCGACTTCTCGGCCATGATGTCCCCGGACGACTTCCGGGCCTACATCCAGCCCTCCCTTCGGCAGCAGGCGGAAAAGGCCGACTGTGTCCTCTACCACCTGGACGGCCCCGACGCCATCAAACACCTGGACGCCCTGATGGAGATCGACGGCATCGACGCCCTTCAGTGGACCAGCGGCGACGCCGGCCCCGACGGCACCCTGCCCGACTGGGACGTGATCTACGACAAGGCCATACTGGCCGGCAAGTCCATCTGGGTCAAGGTCTACTCCGGCGGCTTCGAGGACTGGCTGAAAAACGTGGACCGCGTCGTGCAGAAGTACGGCTCCCACAGCCTGTACCTGATGTTCCCCGAGATGAGCATGGACCAGGCCACCCGCCTGATCCAATACGCCGACGAACACTGGAGCGACGTGAAGGGAACCTTCTGCGTGGAGCACGGGTTGAGGTAAAAAAGTCGGGGGAATCGAGCTTTGTCCCGATTCCCCCGCCGTTTTTTTTTACCGCCCCTGCCGGGGGCTTTCGCCCGTGTGCTTCTTGTACAGCCGGTAGAAGTTGCTGCTGTTGGGGAAGCCGCACTCCATGGCGATTTCGTAGATGCTCTTGCCGGAGGTCTCCATCAGCTCCCGGGCCTTGCGGATGCGGCGCAGGGTGACGTAGTCGCTGAAGGAGATGTGGGTGGCGGCGTGGAAATAGTGGGAGAAGTAGTTCGGGCTCATGTACACCCGATCCGCCGCCTGCTTCAGCGTGATGCGGCCGCAGTAATTGGCGTCGATGTACTCGAAAGCGGGCTGCAGGCGGCGCAGGGCCTTGCTGGGGTCGCCCCGGTCCGTGCTCCGGGTGTCGCCGTGGTAATGGCGCACCAGCATCGTCAGAATCCGCAGCACGTCGGCCTTGATCATCAGTGGGTAGCCCTCGCCTTGCTGCCGCCACTCGCCCAGGATCTCCTGCATGATGGCCGCGATCTGCGGCGCGCAGGGCTCGTCCCGGCCGATGCGGTTGCGAAAATTGCTGCCCCGGCCAATGAAGGGGCGCAGGTATTCCAGGTCCATCCGGTCGCCGTAGCCCGCCACGATGCTGTCGGAGAACACCATCGCCAGCACCCGCATCTCCCTCTGGAACACCTGCCAGCCATGCAGCTCGGCGCTGTTGAAGATGACGATGTCCCCCGGCGACACCTCGTAGGCCCTGTCGCTGACGTAGTAGCAGCCGCTGCCCTCCAGTATGCAGGTGATCTCAAGAAAGGTGTGCCAGTGGAAGGCCTCGTCGGCGTTGTCACCCGCGGCCAGCACCACCTCGTTGATCTGGAAGGGAAACACCCGGTCCAGTATCAACCCGTCCTGATGTACGTTCATGCGATTTATCCTTTGGCGGTACTTTTGGTAAATTCTGATTTATCGAGCACAGCTCGATAAATCTGAATTTGAGTATTTAGTATTTAGTGGTTAGTATTTAGTGGTGATACAAGCGGCGCGGTTTTCAGATTTTCAATTTGAAAATCCGCGGTTTCGGCCTTCGGCCGAAACTGACTTGCCCGAATTGGAAAATCGGTCAAGTCAC
>JAZSAA010000346.1:0-4851 GCA_045601625.1 Clostridia bacterium
CGGGAGCAGCTGAATGCCAGCGCCATGCAGTATTACCAGAACGATCGGCTGATCGGGCTGTGCGCCCAGTGGAAAGACAGTTACGACATCGAAACCCACCCCGAGCTGCTGGAGTATTAGCAAGTCAAGGAAATCAATCGGAATCTATACACCCAAGAGCCCATACGGAGGGGATTTATCATGAAGAGGCTTGTTGTGATCCTGCTGACACTGGTTATGCTCATCCAGGCGCTGCCGGTAAACGCGCTGGCGGCGGCGGGGCATGTGCTGACCGCTGAGGAGCTGGCCGCGGCATACGCGCTGACGGGCTTCGGCGACAGCGGCGTGCAGAGAAACGCCGTGTTCCACAAGGGCATGACTCCGAACGAGAGCTGGAATGCCATGCAGGTGTCCGACTGGCTGGACGAGCAGTTGAACACCTACATGTACAGCGTCGAGGAGATCCTCTCCAGGGCGTCGGTGAAGCTGGCCCAGCTGAAGGAAAATGATCGAGAGGGCTACAGCCGGTTTTCCGACGAGAACCCGAAGTACGAGGGCATGGTCGACTACATCCGGGGCGTGTACGGCAGCGCCGAGACGCTGCGCGAGGAGCTGCGCTTTCAGCAGGATCGTCTGGAGGAACAGGCCGGCCTCATCGCCGAGCTGGGGCGCAAGCTGAAGGAACAGGGCGATTCGCTGTATGCCTCCGAGAAGGTGCGGCTGTCCGCGCGCATCGAGGCCGCCGAAGCGGAGCTCAAGGCCGCCCGGGCGGAGGTCGCGAAAAACGCGGAGCACTGGGAAGAGAATATCCACCACCTGCAGATGGTGCTGGACCCCAGTTTTGACGGCGCGGCGGAGCCCGACTTTCCGGGCGCCAACGTGGGCGAATGGCTGTCGGATCTGAGCGCCTATGGCACGGAGGCCGCCGAAAACAGCGTGCCGGTGACGCGGGTCAACAAGTCGGGCTCGCGCCTGGGACGCATGTCCTCAAACGACAGCGTGCTTAAAAACGCCGACAATGCCACCGTCCACGTGATGAGTGAGAATGAAATCGGCCTGAAGTTCTACACCCTGGACGAAAACGGCAAAAAGAAGGCCCTGCAGGGCATGAAGGTGACCGTGCAGGACGTGCGCAACAAGGATGCCGTGGCCAGGACCTATACCACCCGGGCGGACGGCACCATATTCCCGCCTGCCAATATCTTCACCGAGGACGACGACAAGAACGTGCTGTTCAAGCTGGACGTGGAGGGCGAGGAACAGGGCGTGCGCAGCTACGGCAGCGCGAAGGTGGAGATGAAGCTGGGCGAGGTGCGCCAGATCCCCATGGAGCCCCTGTCGGGGGCGGTGGGCAACGGGGTCGCCGCGAATGCGAACGGGCCTTACATCTACTCCGCCAGCTTTGAGGGCAACGACATCCTGGGCGACAGCTGGGAGATGATCTATTCCCACCTGAACAACTGGGATTTTGAGATCAAGGTGGAGGTGCGCAATCCCGGCGGCGGGAACGCCCCCGAGCCGCTGATGAGCTACTATGCCGAGGGCGATTCCGCCTCCAGCTACGAGCAGCGCTGGGCCAGCCCCACCTCCCACGAAGGAAACGTCTACACCTTCAAGGGCAAGTGGAAGAAGACCCTGGCGCCGGACGTGAACAAGGCGCTGTACCCGTGCTTCGCCTTCAGCAAGAGCGAATCGGCCGAACGCTTCGAGACCGAGCTGAAATCCATAAAGAGCGTGGTGGACTCGCCCTTCGAGGCGGGCAGCGACGCCTTCATGGGCGTGTACGAGCAGGGCCTGGGCTTTGCGTTCCAGGTCCCTCTGGGCGACGACCACACGCTGGACATCGCCTTCAACCTGCCCTGGAAGAAGTACCTGCCCAAGATCAACATCGACAACGCGGGCTTCATCACCGTCTTCATCGGCACCGACCTGTTCTCCGAGAAGCTTGAGAACAGCAAGGCGGCCTGGCAGAGCCAGGACATGAAGGATTTCCAGCAGGGACAGAAGAGGGCCGAACGGGAGGGCGGCTTTGCCCAGGCGAAGGCCCAGTTGAGCGCGGCCTACGACTACTACAAGACCGGCGGTTGGAAGTTCTTGGGCGAATCGAAGCTGGAGTTCGGCTGGTTCGTGCTGCTCAGCGGCCGCGCGGACGGAGGAAAAGAGAAGGGTGAAGTCGGGGTCATGGAGGTGCGCGGCGGCACCGGCGTGCTGTTGAAGTACAGCCACAGCTGGACCATCGTGCACATGCTCGGCCCGGTGCCCCTGTACGTCAGCTTCACCCTGGGCGTGAACGCCGGCGTCGGCCTCAGCATGCAGGTCGGCTGGTCGTGGAAGGACGGTGAATCGGGCTTTGGTGACTTCGAGTTCAAGCCCCTCAAGGACATCACCATCCTGATCTCCTTCTCCTTCATGGCCCAGGCGGGCGCGGGCGTCAAGGGGATGGTGGACCTCTACTTCCGCTTCATGGCGACGATGAACTTCCGGATCACGCTGGTGCTCATGGGAGCCGGGCTCAATTCCTTTACCATCGGCGGCGAGATCGGCATCACCATCGGGCTGACGGCACTCTTTATAGAGGTCTCAAAGACCTTCGGGCCCTGGGGCGGCATCTGGTACGACAGCACTGCCAGCAACGCCCTGCCGCCGCTGCAGCAATACTACGCGAAAAACGCCGCAGAGCCGGAGCAGGTCGTCGCGGCCAGCCAGGAGCCGACCAGCTATCCCGGCCTGGCGCCGGCGGCGAAGGCGCTGCTCACCGACCAGAAAAACGCCCACAGCGCGTTCCGCGTCGCCACCTCCAACGGCCACGCCTTCGTCTTCTATCTGGAGCGGGCCGAGAACGCCTCCAACGGCGAATGGCATAACCGCGTGTGCTGGCTGGATGCGAACAACAACCGGCGCGGTATGGCGGCAGACTTTGATATCTTTGGCAGAGGCGTCTCCGTCAGCGATGGCGACGACTATACCTTTGATGTGTGGTCGGACGGCAAAACGATCTTCCTGGTGGCCGCAAACGCGATCAAATTCGACGAGGACAGCTATCCCGCAGCATCTGGCGGTGGTGACAACAGCAACCACTGCATTTACCTCTTGCCCCTGAGCTATTCGTATGACCGCGACAGGCTTGTGCATGCGTCGGGCGTCGCGGAATACCCCGTTGTGATACCCACCGACCGGATGGACGCGGTTTCCAGTCCCCGGGGCGTCACGAACCCGCACATCGACTGGGCGGACGTGACCTATACCAGCGGTGGCGCTGTGAGCAGCGTGCAGCTGTACGGCTTTGCCGAGGGGGTCGGCGTCGGCGACGGCGAGGACGTGATGGGCTATACCGGCTTCCGATATGCCGGCGGCAACGACTTCACGCTTACGTCTGATTCCGCGGTCCAGAATGCCCTCGGCTCGGACCACGAGCGCGTCAATATGGTGGCGCTGGCTGAAGGCATGGATTCAACGCAGGTCGATCCGAACGGCGCGTGCTACGGCTTTATCTCGCTGAGCAGGCCCAGGGACGGCGCCGAGGGCGAAAGCGCCATCGAATATTACGACTGGCGCATGAACGGCATAGCGCTTGATAAACGCAGGCCCATCGTCCTGAAGAAGGGCGACATCGGTTCCTTTGAGGTGATACAGAAGGTAACGAGTACATATAATTCCCAGGCGCTGTTCTATACCGATGCCGAAACAAACGGGGACGGTGTGAAGGCCTACAGGCTGAAATCGCTGACGGTGGACAGGGCGCGAGGCTACAATGCCTTCAATATTTATGAAGATACCTACGATGTCACCATACCCACCCCGGAATTCAAGGTGTATTATTCCGGCGACCAGACTTTGATCTACTGGCTGACCGCCGTAGGTAAGAAGGAGAAGCAGACCGACCCGGACACCTGGCAGGTGTGGGTGTCGATCCTGGATATGCACACCAATACCGCGTCCACCCCGTCCGTTTATTCAGAGTTCACGCTTGAGAGCGGCTATGTGCTCAGGAACCTCGAGCTGACCAGCGCCGGGCATAGCTTCCTGACCGCCACCCCGCTGCCGAAGGACGGCGACAAGCAGCCCCAGCCCATGACGCTGTTCAGCATTCCGCTGAGCCTGACGCCCGTGCTGACGATGAAGGGCATGTCGGTGGAGGACACCGTAGTGGCCGCCGGCGACTTCGAGGACAGCACCATCGTGGTGATGAACGAGGGCAACATAGGCCTCTCCGGCTTCGACGTGGAGATGTTCACCCGGGAGGGCGGCAAGGTCAACGTGGTGGAGACGCTGCACTGCGACTGCCTGAATCCCGATAAGAGCTATCTGGCCATTGGCAGCGGGAACAACCAAAATAAGCTGCTGGAGGGCAGGCAGGCCATCTACCGCAACAGCGATTACGACTTCTCATCCCGCCAGAGGGAATGGGTCACAACCCAAAAGATAAGAGAACTCTCGATAGACATCCATGCACGCACCGGATACTGGGTTGAAAACTGGTCTGGTGAGAGAAGCACGAGCCTCCATACCGCGTCGACCATGCTGATGCCCGGGGCGCTGGCGTCCTTCACCGGCGCGCTGAAGATCCCCGAGAGCTGGAGCGGCGACAAGACGCTGTACCTGCGCATCTCCGCCACCCACGGCTATGCCAACTGGCAGGGGGCCCTGGCCAACGCCGCGGGCGTGAAGAGCAATTCCGGCACCCGGCCCAACGCCGCCGCGACCACGGAGCTGACCTGGGCGCTGAACGAGAAGGGCGACAAGCTGGTGCTGCAAACCGAAGGCCTGGCTTCCAACGCGGCCTTCATGAACGCCGTGAAATCCGGCCTGATCGCAAACGCCGTGGACGTCGGGGAGGATGTGCCGCTGGACGTGGCCGTCCACGACATCGAG
>JAZSAA010000347.1:0-2684 GCA_045601625.1 Clostridia bacterium
CCAAAGGTGGCCCAGCTGGCGCTGTCCAACCAGACGCTGATGGCGGTGCTGAACCAGTATCTGGAGCCGGAAACCTTCTTTGAGACGCACACTCAGGCGGTCAGTACGGTTTCAGAGGTCATCGCCGGCGGAGAATCGGCCATACAGAGCGCCATAGCGTCCGTTTCAAACAAGCTGTCGGTGATCTCCAAAGCGTTTGAGGCGAACGTCCGGGCGCAGATGTTCCAGCGGCTGGGCATCAACACCCTGGCGGATTACCTGGACCAGACGATATGGCAGGCGGTTTTCAACGTCGTCGCCTTCCTGCTATGCTTCATCGCGCTGTATGCGCTGGTCTGCCTGGTGGTCAACCTGCTGGACCGCGTCATCTCCTTCCCGCTGGTGAGGGGCTTTGACTGGCTGCTGGGCGGCATCTTCGGCCTGGCCCGGGGCCTGGTGGTGGTCGTGCTGGTGATGTGCCTGGTGCCGGCGATCGTGCAGATCGTCTCTCCCGAATTCGCGGACAACCTGCGAACCGGGTCGGCATTGTACAGTTATGTGATGCAAATGGATTTCCTGAATGTCCAGAAATTTGTGACGAGCCTCGTTGGCGGCTGATTGTAATTGGACTAAAACGTGACAAAACCCCATCTGATCCCGTTAAATCATGGTCAGGTGGGAGTTTTGCGTCGATGGGCACGGTAAAAAATCAATGGGGGATTGATCCAATGACTGCGAGAGCGGTAAACAAGCGACAATATGAGGATAGGGACAGGGGCGCCAACGTGCCGGGAAAGATATTGGCGGCGGTGGCCCTGTTCGGCGTGGCAATACTGCTGATGTACATCTGCTTTGCCTCGCCCCAGCCCGGCACCAGCATGGGCGCAATCAAAAACATCATGTGCGCCCTGGGCGGCGACATGGCCTTTGTGCTGCCGCTGATCCTGGCGTGGATCGGCGTGCTGTGCATCGGCTCGGCCCGGGGAAAGCGTCCTTCTCCGTTGGTCATCACCTGCGACGCGCTGCTGTTTGTGTGCCTGTTTACGGCGGTACACCTGTTTTCCGCCGAGCGCATCTGTCGCGAGCGCATGACCATACAGACCTTCGCAAATTTCGTATCCAAATCCTATGGCTACGGCAAGGGCGGCGGCGCGATCGGCGCGCTGCTGGGCTGGCCGCTGTACCACAATCTGGGCGTTGCGGGGGGATTTATCGCAACGCTGCTGCTGGCGGTGCTGCTTGTGACGGCCACGGGCCGCATGGGCCGCGTCGTGCGCTATGTGGGCGGCCTGAGCGAGGAACGCAGGGCCCATCGAAAAGAAGAACAGACCTTCGAGGAGATAAGGATGAAGCCCGCGAGCAGGGCGGCGCGTCGTCCCTCCCGGGACCCCTATATAGAGGATGTGGTGAGCGGCGCGGCCAAGGACGTGGAAAAACCCGCGCGGCGAACCGCCCGGCCGCGTCCGGCGAATGCTTCCGAGATGGAGATCCAGCCGCCCCGCCCCGCCAGGGCGGCCAACCAGCCGGTGCGCCGGAGCCGTCCCGCCCCGGAAGCCATGGAGGAAACCCGCGCGCCGTCGCGCCAGAGGCCTCAGACGGCGACAGTCAAGCAGGCGGCGGCCCAGAATCCGCCCCGCAGGCGCAAGAAGCTGTACAATGAGGACATTGAGAAGATAGAACAGAGGAAACAGGCCGTCAAGGACGAGCTGTTCGACAGCTTTGACGATTTCGATCGCCTGGAGGCCGAGAGCGTGGCCTTCGACAAGGCGGAAAAGCAGGCAAAGACGACCAGGACCCGCAAGAGCTTCGCGCCGGACCGTCCCTCCATGATGAACGAGAAGGGCGAGATTATCGAGGACATCATCGACATACCGGCGGAAAAACCGGCTGACGTGCCGGTGGTAAAGGCCGACAAAAAGAGCAATGTATCGATAGACGACCTGAAGATCCAGCCGGAGGCCTACGAGCTGCCGGACGATGACGAGCCGCCCTTCGACATGCCCGCCATGGCGGAGAAGAAGGCGGAGAAGGTCGAAACAGTTGAGAAGGTGGAGGCCGGCATCGCCGAGAAGAAGGCCTTCCCGAAGATCAAGCGGGTGAAGGAGGCCGAGCCCGCGGAGGACGAGGCGCCGGCGTACAACTATCCCCCCATCGACCTGCTGGCCCAGGGTGAGGTGGAGGATACCTCGGCCCACGGGCAGCGGGACATGCAGAAGGCCCAGCTGCTGGAGGCCACGCTGCAGAGCTTTGGCATCTCCGCGAAGCTGACGGGCATCGCCCACGGCCCTGCGGTCACCCGGTTTGAACTGCAGCCCGCTCCGGGCGTGAAGGTGAGCCGCATCACGTCGCTGTCCGACGACATCGCGCTGAACCTGGCGGCGATGTCGGTGCGCATCGAGGCCCCCATCCCCGGCAAGGCCGCCGTGGGCGTCGAGATCCCCAACGACAAGGTGGAAATGGTGCGCCTGCGCGACGTTCTGGAGTCTTCCGAGGCCCGCAAGCACCCCAGCCGCATCGCGGTGGGCCTGGGCAAGGACAATTCGGGCCGTTACATCGTTGCGGACATCGCCAAGATGCCCCACGTATTGATCGCCGGCCAGACCGGCTCCGGTAAGTCGGTTTGTATCAACGCCATCATTGCGTCGATACTGTTCCGCGCCTCCCCCGAGGAGGTCAAGCTGATCCTGATCGACCCGAAGGTGGTG
>JAZSAA010000348.1:0-3434 GCA_045601625.1 Clostridia bacterium
AACCACTAAATGCTAAATACTAAATACTGAATTCTGATTTGTCGCATCAGCGACAAATCAGAATGTGCTCCACCGTCCGCTCGCCCCGCAGGGGAGGACGCCGCCGGCGGTGACGGGGAGGACGATCTCGTCCGCGCTGACGCGGCCGCCCAGGTTCCGGGCTACGGCCATGGTCAGCATGTTGTTCAGCACCGCGGGCTGCAGCCCCGTGGTGTAGCTGTTGATCAGCATGAAAAGCGCGTCGTCGGCCAGCACCTTCTCGCAGGCGTCCACCAGGCCGTACAGCTCGTTTTCCAGCTTCCAGACCTCGCCGCCGGGGCCGCGGCCGTAGCTGGGCGGGTCCATCAGGATGCCCTGGTAGGAATTGCCCCTTCGGGCCTCACGCTGCACGAACTTCAGTGCGTCGTCGATGATCCAGCGCACCCGGGTCTCGTCGATGCCGCACAGCCTGCGGTTCTCCCCGGCCCACTGCACCATGCCCTTGGCGGCGTCCACGTGGGTGACGTGGGCCCCGGCCATCGCGCAGGCGCAGGTAGCCCCGCCGGTGTAGCCGAACAGGTTCAGCACCCGGATGGGACGGCCGGCGTCCTTGATCAGCCCGGCCATCCATTCCCAGTTCACAGCCTGCTCGGGGAACAGGCCGGTGTGCTTGAAGCCGGTGGGGCGCACGTAGAACTTCAGTTCGCCGCAGTTCACCGTCCAGCGGTCCGGCAGCTTTTTGAAAAACTCCCATTCGCCGCCGCCCTTCTGGGAGCGGTGGTACCAGGCGTCGGCCTTCTCCCACAGCCTGGGCTGCTGCTTCGGCCATATGGCCTGGGGATCGGGGCGGCGCAGCACGATGCCGTTCCAGCGCTCCAGCTTTTCGCCGTCGCCGGTATCGATGACCTCATAATCCTTCCAGCCGGATGCAATGAACATGTCAAACACCTCACTATTTTACATTATATGGGGTTTTCAGGGGCGGTTCAATCAAATTTGTATAAAAAATGATGTCCAGAGGTAGATTGTTAAGGAAAAATGTGGTATAATGGCATATCCAATCGCAAACGGAGGCGCGTCCATGAAGATCGGCATACTCGGCGGCACCCTCGATCCCGTCCACAATGGCCACCTTGAAATCGCCACGGCGGCGATGGCGGCGCTGGGGCTGGAGCAGGTGGCGCTGATGCCGTCCGGCGACCCGCCCCACAAGACCCGGGCCACCGACAGGCTGGACCGGCTGCGCATGGCCGAGCTCGCGGCCGAAGGGCGGCCGGGGCTGTACGCCAGCGACCTGGAGATCCGGCGGCAGGGCCCGACCTATACGGTGGACACGCTGTCCGCCCTGGCCGCGGAATACCCCGAGGTGGAGTGGACCTACATCCTCGGTGCGGACGCCCTGAACAAGCTGGATACGTGGAAGGAGTTCCCCCGCATCGCCCGGCTGTGTTCCTTCGCGGCGGTCAGCCGGCCCGGCTGCGACGAGGACCTGGCGCGCCTGCGGGCGCGGGCCATCGGCAGCTGCTACCAGACCCGGGTGGACCTGCTGCCCGTCAGCGG
Source organism: Clostridia bacterium (assembly GCA_045601625.1). Lineage (GTDB taxonomy): Bacteria > Bacillota > Clostridia > Christensenellales > Aristaeellaceae > UBA2862. The sequence goes on from JAZSAA010000348.1 coordinate 1,540, forward strand.
CCCGCCGCTGTCCTCCACGTCGGTGCGCAAGCGGGTGGCCGAGGGGCTGCCCATCGACGACAGCGTGCCGGCGGCGGTGGCCGATTACATTCGCCAAAATGGCCTGTACCTGTGCAAGTACAGCGAGGCGCAGATCCTGGAGCGCCTGAAGGGGATGCTGACCTGGCACCGCTTTACCCACACCCTGGGCGTGGCCGACACGGCCCAGCGGCTCGCCCCGAACTGCGGCGTCGATCCCATGCGGGCGCGGCTGGCGGGGCTGCTGCACGACTGCGCCAAGTCCATGCCGCTGGACGAGATGCGCGAGCTGGTGGTGAAGAACCTGCCGGACATGGACGAGGAGGAGCTGGAAACCCGGGCGATCCTCCACGCGCCGGCAGGCATGGTGATGGCGCGGGATGTGTTCGGCGTGCGGGACGCCTCGATCCTCAGCGCCATCCGTAAGCACACGGTGGGGGACGGGGAGATGTCCCCGATGGACGCGCTGATCTACGTCTCCGATTTCATCGAGCCCGGGCGCGAGCCCTTTCCGGGGCTGGAAAAGGCGCGGAAGCTGGCGGAGAAGGACATCTACAGGGCCATGGTCTGCTGCACCCAGCTGACGGCCAGGCACCTGAAGTCCCAGGGCAAGCGCCCGCACCCGCGCAGCCAGGCGCTGCTGGACCACTACGACAAGTGACGCATAATATCAAAAACAGGAGGTTTGCAACATGATCGAATCCAAGGCATTGGCTGATAAGATCGCCGGCATTCTTGACAAAAAGGGCGCGACCGACATACAGATCCTGGAGGTCGGCCACTTGACCTCCATCACCGACTTCTTCGTGGTCGCCAGCGGCCGCAATGTGCAGTCCGTGCACACGCTGGCCGAGGACCTGGAGGAGCACCTGGCGGAGGAGGGCGTCGAGCCCCGCCGCAAGGAGGGCAAGAACGGCGCGCGCTGGATCGTGCTGGACTACGCCCACGTGATCGTGCACATCTTCCACCCCGAGGAGCGCCAGTATTACAACATCGAGCGCCTCTGGCAGGACGGCGCCAACGAGGCGCATTTCGAGGGAAAAACCGACAATTGACAGTCAACGCAAGTTTAACTTGCGATGGATGTTATAAAATGCTATACTTCGATTAATGCATGGATGGAGACAAGTAGGCCGCTTCCAACGCACCAGAGAGCCGCCGGCAGGTGAGAGGCGGTTGCGCGAATCGGCTGAATACACTCCGGAGCACCGCACCGAAGGGTTCCGAAACCTGCGTAGGCTGCGGCGGGCACGCCCGATACAGCGTGGAAACGGCTGTGCCGTTTCGTGAGGGCGACGGTCGCGAGGCCGCGCCAAATAGGGGTGGTACCACGGTTACAACCGTCCTCTGCTGTCGGCAGAGGACGGATTTTTTTGAGCTGGAGGCTGATTCACATGCCAATTACCGAGATTCTTGAGAACAACGCCAAAAAGTACGGCTCCGAGATCGCGCTGGTGGAGATCAACCCTGAGGTGCGCGAGGATCGCCGGGTCACCTGGAAGGAGTACGAACTGATCGAGCGCGGCGCTTCCGAGGAATTCCGCCGGGAGATCAGCTGGAGCGTGTTCAACGAAAAGGCGAACCGCTGCGCAAGGCTGCTGATGAGCCGGGGCATCCTGAAGGGCGACAAGGTGGCCATACTGCTGATGAACTGCCTGGAGTGGCTGCCGCTGTACTTCGGCATCCCCAAGACCGGCGCGCTGGTGGTGCCCATGAACTACCGCTATTCCGCCGAGGAGATCCAGTATTGCGCGGACCTGGCCGACGTGGACGCCATGTTCTTCGGGCCGGAGTTCATCGGCCGCGTGGAGGAGAGCATAGACAAGATGCCCAAGGTGAAGCTGCTGTTCTACGTGGGCGACAACTGCCCGACCTTC
>JAZSAA010000349.1:0-5421 GCA_045601625.1 Clostridia bacterium
TCAATCTGTCGCGAAGGCTTTCCTGGTATGCGCTCAGCATCAGAATCGACATTGAATCCAGCATAGAGGAGATCGAGGTGCTATTGAACCGTGAATTGCCCGAAATCGGAAAACGGTGCCCCGGGATCGTCGGCGAATTGCGCTACTGCGGTGTCAAGGAATTTGGCGGCGTCGGCGGCGGGATCAGTATGCGCGGTCCGTCGGTTACGCTGCTCATCAACGCCCAATGCAATGAGAAGGATTTGGACGACGTCAACCTGTTTGTCAGCCGGGAAGTGCTCTTCCTGCTCAAGCGTGAAGGCATAGCGATCAGGTAAAAGACACCCGGGAACAGAATATGGGACATGCGTCACTTGTTGTGGCAAATGCGTCATCTTGCGGTTTATGAACTGGTAAATAATTCTCCAATTATATATAATTGATGTAGTATAACTATTCAGCCTGGGATGTGTCTACAGCCTCTATGGCGGCTCAGGGGCCGCCGCTACAGACGGGATTCATTGTAGCGGGGACGCCCGCGCCGCCATGACTGAATAGTGCGATGTAGTTTCAGAAACGGCTATCCAAGGATGATGGTACGACGATATCCCGGAAACGCAATGCGCGTTACAGGGACAGGAGGGAAACGGTATGAAGAGATGGCTTTCCGCGCTGCTGGTGATGGTCATGCTGGCTCAGGCGCTGCCGATGTCCGCCATGGCGAGCGTCGGCAGGGTGCTGTCCGACGAGGAGCTGGACCGGGCCTATGCCCTGACTGGACTCGGGAAGGGCGACGGCCTGTATCACAACGGCATGGCCCTCAACGAGAGCATGAACGGCATGCAGCTGGTGGGCTGGCTGGAGGAGCGCCTGGAGGAGAAGCTGCACAATATCGACGATGTGCTCGCCAGGGCCAGGTTCCGCCTTGCGGAGCTGGAGGAGAAATACCCGACCCTCTACGAGGTGTTTACCCAAAGCCCCTTCTATGAAGAGGCGCAGGCGCTGGCCCTGCAGGCGGAGCAGCTGCGCCAGGATCTGAACTACCGGCTGGAGCGCGTCAAGACGGACGTCAACATGATCGACGCCATGCGCACCCGGATGCAGAACACCGAGGCTTCGATGTTCGATTCAGACCGCGTGCGCGCCTCGGCGCGCATCGAGGCGGCCACTGCGGAGATCATTGAAATTCGCAGCGATATCGCCCGGAACGCCGCCAGCTGGGATGCCACCCTGTTGGAGTGGACGGCGAAGGTGCAGTATGATACGGCAAGCGGGTCCTCTGCGGCCATCACCGCCAGCCTGCAGGCGCTCGCACGGTCCCTGTGGAAGAAGTTCAACCTCGGGGAGGGGTCGGACGAAGCCTTTGTGGCCGAGCTGAAGGCGCTGCTGAAGGCGCGCTATTTGCGCTTCATGCCCGGAAGCAGCCAGGCCGACTCCTTTGCCGACGACGCCATCGCCCTGATGCGGGATATGTGGCAGCAGTACGATCCCGACGGCGAAACGGGCATGGCGATCGTCCGCCAGCTCCAGTCCCTGATGGAGCGGCTCTACCAAAAATACGGCCCGGACGGCGCCCAGGACGCGGGCCTGATCGACGACATGGAAGCCCTGATGCGCCAGCTGTGGCAGGATTACGGACCCCAGAGCCCGACCAACCGGGCCTTTGTCAGCGCTTGGTCGGCGCTGATGCAAAAATATGGCTTTGACGGCGGCGCGGTTGATGAATTCATTGCCGAGCTGGACGCCCTGGCGGAAGAGCTGTGGAACAAGTACGGCCCGGACGGCGAGGGCAAGGACGCCCTGCTGGCCAGGCTGAGGGAACTGTGGAACTATTTCGGAAGCATAGACCAGGAGGGCAGCGTTGCCCAGTGGCTGTCGTCGCTGTTTACCTCCGGATCGGAGCCGGTGACCAACAGCGCGCCGGTTACCGCGGTGTCGAATGCGCTCTCCCGTTCCTCCAGGCTGTCGGCGGCGGCGGGCGTCCGGTCCAACGACGCGGATGCCAGCGTCACCGTCATCTCCAAGGACCAGATCTGCCTGTCCTTTGTGATCGGCGTTAATCAGCAGCGCCAGGGCGTTCCCGGCGTAGTGGTCAGGTTCAAGGACGCCTCCATCGCCGACGCCCAGCTTTCCGAGCCCATTGAATCCAATGCGATGGGCCTGGTGATCCTTCCCACGAACCTGTTCGTCGCTGACGAATATGACGAGGTTCACCTCTACGTCGAGGTGGATCCCCGCAAACAGGGCTACCGAAACTACATCATCGAGGATCTGGAGATCAGCCTGGGGCAGACCTTCATGGATACCCTTGTGCCTATGGAAGACGAAGTCGCGGATGCCGGGGAGGACACTGCAGAAGGCGAAGGCGCGGAAGGGGAGGGCGTCGTCTCCAACGCCCCTTCAGAGCCCTACATGATCTCGGCGTCCTTCAACGGCAAGGACATTATGCACTCGGAATACGAGATGATCTATTCGCCCGCCAACAACGCGCTGTTCACCATCAAGGCGGTGTTCTACGAGCCTGCCGGTAAGCAGCTGCCCGGCCTGGTGATGAGCTGGTACGAAAACGAGGGCGGCTTCAAAAGCCTGAAGAAATACTGGATGGAGCCCACCTCAAAGCAGACCACCTCCGAGGGCTACCAGGAATACACCTTCACGGCAAAGTGGAAGCAGAACTTCTCGCCCAATGCCTCCGAGGCACAGCGCCCCACCTTCTCCTACGGCAAGGAAGGCAGGCTGAAATTCCCCACCAAGTTGGTCGCCCTGCGCAGCGCCACGTCCGTGCCCCTGAACGAGGGCACCGGCGCGGAGGGCGGCGTGTTCGCCAACGTGCTTGGGGAGGGCCTGGGCATGTCCTTCAAGATTCCGAACCTGGGCCTCTCCGTAAGTCTCAACCTTCCCTTTGAAAAATATCTTCCCCATCTGTCCATCGACCCCGCCGGCATGGTGGTCATATGGATCGGCATGCCGATGTTGGGAAAGAAGATTGAGCAGGCAAAGCTGAACTGGGAAAGCTATGACATGAAAAAGTTCAAGCAGACCATGAAATTCGCAGAGACGGAGGGCTTTCTGGCCAACTACCTGTCCCATTACGACCTGGCTACGCAGTATTACCAGATGCTGCCGTGGCAGTTCATGCGGGAGTCCACCATAGATATCGGCTTTTTCGTGGTCGCCACCGGCCGGTGGGAGCTGGATAATGAGAATGAAGACGTAAAGAGCACAAATGTCAAGCTGGCCGCGGGCTTCGGCGTGACGGTCACCTATGAATACAGCTGGACGATGCACTATACGATCGGGCCGCTGCCGGCTTATGTGCAGTTCACATGCGGCGTATATGCAGGCTTCTCCCTGCAGCTTTCAGTCGACTTCTGCTGGGTAAACGGCGGCTTCAGAAACTGGAAGGTATACCCCCCTGAAGAATTGACCACTTACATAGGCATTTATTTGGCGGCTCAGGTTGGCTTCGGCATAAAGAACTTCGCGGAGGTATGGGTGCGCCTGGTCGCCTCCCTCGATGTCATGATCCACCTCGTGCTCCTGGGCTTGGATCAGAGCTACTTGGACGTGACCGCCGGGATCGATCTTTCCGTCGGCGCGCAGGTGCTATTCCTATCGGTCCGATGGAATTATACGATCGCGGAGTGGACATTGTATTCATCCAGGAATTCGAGCAACGACCTGCTGTCGAATTACATGAACGCGGAGAAGAACGACGGAAAGGTGCAGGAAGCGGCGTATCTGGACCCCCAGAGCTATCCCGAGCTGACGGCGTATCCTTTTTCAGTAGTGAAACAGAATGACGCAAAGGCGTCCTTCAAGGTCGTCCGGGTCAACGACAGGGATTATGTGTTCTATCTGCATCATGACATAGACAAGAACGACAAGAGACACCAGCGCGTCAAATGGAAGGCCGTTCACACCTACGAAGAAGAAAGTACGCAGACGGCCATCGACGCCTGGCAGCCGACCGTGAGCCAGACCGGGGAAATGGCTTACCAAGGCTGGAGGCCGAACCTGAACGATTACGAGGATTACGCCTTCGACGTGGTCGAGGCCGACGGGCTGGTGTTCCTGACCGTGGCCTGCGCCTCGAAGTTCAATGCCGACAAGATGCCTCTGCCCAATGAAAACATCGACGTAAACACGCACTGCAACCAGGTCTTCTACCTGCTGGTCCTGCAGCCGGATTCAAAGGGCAACCTGACCGGCAAGCTGGATCAGGGCCATTACGCCCACAGCAACACGGTCGAGGATCATTGCCTGATCGTGTCGGAGCCGGTGGCCCTGGCCCGGCACAACTACGGCAGCAGCGTCGATATCGAGCGCTACTACTATGAATCCATCACCGATCCCGAGATCACCTGGGCCAAGGCGACCTGGGAGGATAAGGAGGTGCGGGGCGTAGAGCTGTTCGGTACCTTCGGCCGCATCACCTATTCCGAGGACGCGCCCGCCTACGGCGCGACGTCGTTCCAGATGGTGACCGGCAACGGCTCCGTGACCTGCTATACGGATCAGTTCGTGCAAAGCGGCATGGGCAAGGACTACGCCCGAAGCATCGTTCGCGGCGCGGTGCGCCTGTCGGCGGACGCGCCCGAGATCACGGAAGCCAACCTCGACCTGCATCACAGCCCCGGCTTCGTGGCGCTGAGCGTGCCGAAGGACGGCGAGGGCGATACCGCCATCGAGGTGTTCGATTTTGAGATGAACGCCGTCAGGAGCTACCAGGACCGCCAGGCCGTGGTGCTTGAGCGGGGCGACATCCGGCACTTCGAGATGCTGCAGACCCCTGTGGACAAGGATGGAAAGAGCTACAACCGGATGATCTTCTACACCGAGCGGGAGATCAACGACGATGGCGCGGAGCAGTGCAGGCTGTACGGCCTGTACCTGGAGCCGGTGGTGCGCGAGGGCCGCGAGCTGACCTTCACCGTCACCAAGACCGTCTACGACCTGGTCATTCCCGGCGGCATGTTCAAGGTGGTCTACATGGGCGAGACGCCCTATATCTACTGGGTGGCCGCCTCCCAAAACAGGGACAACAAGACGGAAAACCGGTGGCGCGTGTGGACCGTCGCCTACGACTCGGCCACCAACACCATGGCCGCCGCCTCGGTATTTTCGGAATTTGAGGTGCCACCCTATAGAGACTGGATTCGGGTAGGTTTTCTTCCCGAGCAAATCATACTTGAGGATACCGCGATCTACGACCTGATGCTGATGGGCACCGGCACCAGCTACTTCTCCGCTGTGCCCAGCACGGTGCCCGAGGAATACGAGGGCAGGCTGCCTTCTCCGATGGAGCTGTTCAGCTTTACGGAGTCGCTCAAGCCCGTGGTGGATCTGAGGACCGCCATCCCCCAGTCCCTTGCGGTCTCGGCGGGCAGCTTTGAGGACATCTCCCTGGGCATCATGAACGAGGGCAACATGGGCATCGCG
>JAZSAA010000350.1:0-2631 GCA_045601625.1 Clostridia bacterium
CTCCGCCAGTGCGGGGAGTGTTCATGATTTGAAAGACAAATTCTGATTTGTCGGGGAGACGAGGGAACAGGGAACAGGGAACAGGGAACAGGAATGGCGGCTGCCGCGAACATTTCGATATTGTACGAGTTTTAGCGGCCCTAAAGGACTAACTTCGTGTCGCCCTAAAGGACTAACTTCGTGTCGTGGCAACCTGCCGCCACCGTTCCCAGCCGATAAGAATGCCGTGGCGGCAGATTGCCGCCGCTACAGGGCTTTTAGGGATTCTATACTTCATTTTCGTCGCGGGAACGTTCCCTTCGTTCTGGCTGCAACATTCCGTGCGCGGCTTTCCCTGTTCCCTGTTGACTGTTCCCTGTTCCCTTTGTACTACCCTCTGCTTTTACACCAACAGCTCGACAAATCAGAATATACGGAGGTGATCCCATGTCCGAAAAGATCCTGATCATTGAGGACGAAGCGAGCCTGGCGCGGTTCGTGGAGCTGGAGCTGGTGCACGAGGGCTACCAGGTGGAGAAGTCCCCCGATGGGCGGGACGGCCTGGAGAAGCTGGAGAGCGGCGCTTATGACCTGGCGCTGCTGGACATCATGCTGCCGGGGCTGAACGGGCTGGAGGTGCCGCGTCGGGCCCGCCGCACGGTGGACACCCCTGTGATCATGCTCACGGCCCGGGATTCTGTGATGGACAAGGTCACCGGTCTGGACATGGGCGCGGAGGACTACATCACCAAGCCCTTCGAGATCGAGGAGCTGCTGGCCCGCATCCGCGCGGCGCTGCGCAAGGGCAACCGACGCCAGCCAGAAAGTCACGTGCTGAGCGCCGGGCCGCTGACCCTGGACGCCGACCGCTACACCGCCGCATGGGGCGGCCACCCCATCGAGCTGACCCACCGGGAATTCACGCTTTTGAAGGTGCTGATGGAAAACCAGGGCATCGTCATGAGCCGCAGCTCGCTGATGGAGCGGGGCTGGGGCTATGACTACATGGGCGAGACCAACATCGTGGACGTGTATGTGCGCTACATGCGGGGCAAGATCGACGACGTGTACGGCGTCAAGCTGATCCACACCGTTCGCGGCGTGGGCTATGTATTGAGGATAGAATGAAAGCAATGAACGCCAACCGCCGCTTCAACTCCATCGCCCGGCGCATCCAGCGCTCGTGGCAGTGGAAGAAGCTGTGGCAGATCATCATACTGAACATGCTGGCGCTGACCGCGGCGCTGGCCGCGTATCTGTATGCCCATGAGACGGCGGTCACCGGTACCTTCGCCGGCTGGGACATTCCCCGAACGCTGACGATTGACGGGGGCCTTTCAGGCCTCGCGGCGCTCGAGAGCCTGGTCTACCGCTTCACCTGGAACGGCGAGCCCCACGGGGTCCCCCTGGCGGCATTCGTGCGGCTGGTGGTGCTCTTTGGCCGTCCGCTGCTGATCTTTGAGGGCGTGTGCTGGCTGCTGGGCTTCTTCGGCAGCGCCAGGGGGGCGCGGCGGCTGCTCAAGCCCCTGGACAAGATCGCCCAGGCCGCCCAGCGCCTGACCGACGAAAGCGGGGCCCGTCGGGCAGCGGAGCGCGCCCAGCAGGAGCGCATGATGCAGGCTGACGCCGGCGTGGACGAGGCGAAGTTCCACGACCTGGAGGAAGCCATCGGCCAGATCGACATCGGCGACAGGCTGTCCACCGGTGACAAGGACCTTCAGGGGCTTGAGGACGCCATCAACAGCATGCTCGCCCGAATGCACGCCGCCTACCGCCAGCAGGCCCAGTTCGTCTCTGACGCCTCCCACGAGCTGCGCACGCCCATCGCCGTGATCCAGGGCTATGTCCGTATGCTGGACCGCTGGGGCAAGGACGACGAGAAGGTTCTGGAGGAGTCCATCGCCGCCATCAAGACCGAGACCGAGCACATGAAGACGCTGGTGGAGCAGCTGCTTTTCCTGGCCCGGGGCGACAGCGGCCGCCAGCAGCTGAACCCTGAGCCCATGGACCTCTCCGAGCTGATGGCCGAGGTGCTGGAGGAATACCGTATGATCGACGAGGGCCACGAATGGCGGCAGGGCCGGCTGGAGCCCGCGCCGGTCGACGCCGACCCCGCCCTGATCAAGCAGGCTGTCCGCATCCTGGTGGACAACGCCGTGCGCTACACCCCCGAGGGCGGCTCCATCCGCCTGTCGTCGGGCATCGCCGACGGCCACGCCTTTTTCGAGGTACAGGACGGCGGCATCGGCATCGCCGAGGAAGACGTGCCCCGCATCTTCGATCGCTTTTTCCGCGCCGACCCCGCCCGGGCCCGCGCCAGTGGCGGCACCGGCCTTGGCCTGTCCATCGCCCGCTGGATCGTCGAGCGCCACGCCGGCCACTTCGAGGTCATCAGCCGGCCGGAGCTGGGGACGCGGATAAGGGTCGTGATGCCGGTAGCGGAGAGGTAAATTCTGATTTGTCGGGGAGACGAGGGAACAGGGAACAGGGAACAGGAATGGCGGCTGCCGCGAACATATCGATAACGTACGAGTTGTAGCGGCCCTAAAGGACTAACTTCGTGTCGCCCTAAAGGACTAACTTCGTGTCGCGGCACCTGCGCTGCCACCGTTCCCAGCCGATAAGAATGCCGTGGCGGCAGATTGCCGCCGC
>JAZSAA010000351.1:0-3169 GCA_045601625.1 Clostridia bacterium
TGCCAAATGCTTTCACAGTTTATCCCTCCATGGGGAATGGTATCATGGGTGGATGTTCAAATACTGATTTGTCGGGCTGACGCCCGTTTGAAGGGGGACAGGTCCCCCTTCAATACATCCTCCTCAGATTTGCCTGAAATCGCAGGCGATTTCCGGGCGGCAAATCTGTAAGGAAGCCTTTTTTGCTCTGGTCGACAGGCTCCCTGCCGCAAAAAAGGCCCCGCCCGCGGCGTACACGCAGCCGCGTACGATTAAAGATCGGGCCGCTCCGCCCCCGATACCCCCGGCTAGTTACCCAAAAGCCTCCCCTGAAAGGGGAGGTGCCGCGTAGCGGCGGAGGGGTTCCGTCAGCTCGATATATCAGAATTTACCGATGACCCGATATGAAAGGAAACAGGAGTAATGAAGGTAACAGACCTCCCCTCCCCCCTCATCATCGTCCGCGGGGCGGGGGACATCAGCACGGGGACGATTCACCGGCTGTTTCGCGCCGGGTTCCCGGTGTTGGCGCTGGAGGTGGATCGGCCCTCGGCCATCCGCAGGCGGGTGGCCTTCTCGGAGGCGGTCTATGACGGTGCGGCGACAGTGGAGGGCGTCACGGCGGCGCGCATCGATGGCGTCGAAGCGATCGGCGAAACCCTGGGCCAGGGGCACGTGCCCCTGCTGGTGGACCCCGCGGGCGAGAGCATCCGCCTTCTTCGGCCCACCGCGGTGGTGGACGCCATACTGGCCAAGCGCAACCTGGGCACGCGCATGGACATGGCCCCGCTGACGGTCGCCCTGGGCCCCGGCTTCATCGCCGGGCGGGACGTGCATTACGTGATCGAGACCATGCGGGGCCACGACCTGGGGCGGATCATCGCCTCGGGCAGCGCAATGCCCAACACCGGCGTGCCCGGCCTCATCGGCGGCTGCGGCATCGAGCGGGTGATCCACGCCCCCGCCGCAGGCGTGTTTCACATGGAGAGGGACATCGGCAGCGTCGTGGGGGCGGGCGAGGTCGTCGGCGTCATCACTACCCCGGAGGGGGTTATCCCCGTGCCCGCGAAGATCGCCGGGCTGCTGCGGGGCATCCTGCGGGACGGCTATCCCGTCGTGAAGGGCTTCAAGCTGGCGGACGTGGACCCCCGGCTGGACCAGCTGAAGAACTGCGCCATGATCTCCGACAAGGCCCGCTGCATCGCCGGGAGCGTACTGGAGCTGGTCTGCGCCAAGACACATAGTCATTCATGTAAATAAGCTGAATATTACAGTAAAAAACTGTAGATATGCCGATACCGCGCCTCCGAAGCCATTTCCTCACAATACCGTCAGAAGCGCATTGGAGGTCATACGCGCCCCAGGGAACAGGGAAAGGCCTCCCCGTTGATCCCGTCGCAGAGGCGTCGGGCGTCCTCGGGGCCCTGTAGGACATCCGCCTGGTTGACCAGCCAGCGGTCCGCCAGCGCCTCCCGGTTCAGCACGGCGGCGACGTGCTCCGGGCGCACCGGTTCGCCGGGGGCCATTCCCGCCAGGGCGCAAAACAGGTCGGGACAGTGGCAGGCCTGCAATGCCGGCCTGCCGAGCCCGGAGGCCCCCGCCACGCCCACGACCATCGTGGAGCAGGCCGGTACGACCGGCTCAAAGGGCCGGTGGGCCTTCAGGGGGCGGCCCGCCGAGCCGTCCGCCTCCACGACGACATAATCCGCCTCACCCAGCAGCGCCTCGAAGGGCGCCGCCGCCGAAGGGTCCGCCAGCTTGCCGGAGGGGAGCAGCCTCCCCAGGCAGACCACCCGGCTGTCTCTCAGGGCCGCATGAAGGTCCGCCAAAACGCGCCCAGGCGTCGCCTCCCCGCCCGCGTCCACCAGGGGCATGCCCGGGAAGGGATACATGTGGGTCGAGGTCGTCAGGATGACGCTTCCGGGCAGGCGCCGGGACAGGTATTGCAGCAGCGTGGTCTTTCCCCCGCTGCCGATGACGGAAATAAACCTGCCGGTGGTTCTGAAGTCTTCAAAGGGCCTGTACATGGGCAATCTCCTTACACCTGTTTTTGTACAGGTCCTTCGCTTCGCTCAGGATGACAGCGAGGCGAGCCTGTGTCATTCTGAGCGAAGCGAAGAATCTGAACGCCGTAACCCGATGGACGATCACTGTATGTCCATTATAATACATCCGGATCGCCATGGTCAAAGGTTATTGCCTGAACTCTTAACCCCCGTTTATTGCAGCGGGGGGTTTTTTTGTGTATAATAATGTCAATACGACCGATACTGACGACGAGGTGTATAACCATGGATTTCAAGATCGCCGTTGCAAACGAGATACTGGCCGCGCTGAAGGCCGCCTTTGAAGGGGCGGACATTGCCCCCGAGACCGTCGCCGCCGGGCTGGAGGTACCGAAGGACACCGCCATGGGCGACTATGCCTTCCCCTGCTTCAAGCTGTCCAAGACGCTGCGCAGGAGCCCGGTGATGATCGCGGACGCCCTGGCAGAAAAGATCGACGCCGACTTCATCGGCAGGGTGGAATCGGTGAAGGGCTACCTGAACTTCTTCATCGACAAGGCCACCTACGCCGAAAAGGTGCTGTCCCTCGCCCTCGAGCAGGGCGAGCGCTACGGCGCGGACAATTCCGGCGCGGGCAAAACCGTGGTGCTGGACTATTCCAGCATCAACATCGCCAAGCGCTTCCACATCGGCCACCTGTCCACCACGATGATCGGCAACAGCCTGTACCGGCTGCACAAATTCTTCGGCTGGAACGCGGTGGGCGTGAACCACCTGGGCGACTGGGGCACCCAGTTCGGCAAGATGATCGCCGCTTACAAGCGCTGGGGCGATCACGACACCGTGGCCGCCGGCGGCGTGGACGAGATGGTGAAGCTGTACGTGCGCTTCAACGCCGAGGCCAAGGAGAACCCCGGGCTGGACGACGAGGGCCGGGCCTGGTTCAAGAAGATCGAGGACGGCGACCCGGAGGCGCTGGAGATCTTCAACTGGTTCAAGTCCGTCACGCTGAAGGACGCCGAGCGGGTGTACGACCTGCTGGGCGTGAAGTTCGACAGCTACGCCGGCGAGAGCTTCTACAATGACAAGATGCAGCCCGTCATCGACGAGCTGAAGGCAAAGAACCTGCTGGTCGAGGACAAGGGCGCGCAGATCGTGGACCTCCAGGACTGGGGCATGCCCCC
>JAZSAA010000352.1:0-6200 GCA_045601625.1 Clostridia bacterium
TGGACCAGTACATCATCCAGCACCCGGAATACTTCTTCGCCCAGTCGCCGGAGCAGGCGCTGATCAACCCGGACAACCTGTACATACTGCTGAACCACATGAAGTGCGCCGCCTACGAGCTGCCCTTCGAGGAGGGGGAGACCTTCCAGGGCGTCGAGGACACGCCGGAGCTGTTGGGCTACCTGCGGGACGAGAACATACTGCGCCAGGTGGCCGGGAAATACTACTGGATGGCCGAGGAGTTTCCCCAGGCGGGCATCAACCTGCGCAGCGCCACCGACCAGAACTTCCTGATCGTGGACATCACCGACCCGAAGAAGCACCGGGTCATCGGAGAGATGGACCGCTTCACCGTGCCGATGCTGCTGCACCAGTACGCCATCTACATGCACGAGGGCACCCAGTACCAGGTGGAGGAGCTGGACTTCGACGACAAGAAGGCCTACATCCGCCGGGTGGACGTGGGCTACTACACCGACGCCGACCTGACCACCAGCCTCAAGGTGCTGGACGAGTTCGACCGGGAGCCGGACGGCCCGCTGACCCGTTCCCGGGGCGAGGTGCTGACCTCCAGCATCGTGACGGTGTTCAAGAAGATCGCCTTCGACACCCACGAAAACCTGGGCTGGGGCCCGGTGACGCTGCCGGAGCTGGAGATGCAGACCACCGCCTGCTGGTGGACGCTGCCGGAGGGCCTGGAGGAAATCTACGAGCGCGAGCCGCTGAAGAACGCGCTGATCGGCCTCAGCCACCTGCTGCGCCACATCGCGCCCATGTACCTGATGTGCGCGCCCCAGGACATCAGCGTGGTCTACCACGTCAAGGACACCTTCACCGGCGGGCCGACGATCTACCTGTACGATTCGGTGCCCGGGGGCATCGGCCTTTCCGACCGGGTGTTCGAGATGCACCGCGAGCTGTTCGCCCACGCCCGGGAGCTGCTGCTGGCCTGCCCCTGCCAGGATGGCTGCCCCTCCTGTGTCGGCGCGACGGCGGGGCCGGGGGCGAAGGGGACGCTGATTTCACTGTTGGATAAGCTGCTGAAATAAAGATAAAGGAGAATGAACATGGCAGAAGTCAAGATCTACACTTCCGAGGACATGAAGTTCGAGAACCTGTCGAAGAACCACCTGGCGCTGGTGGACTTCTGGGCCACCTGGTGCGGCCCGTGCCGCATGATCGCCCCCATCGTGGAGGAGCTGGCCGCCGAGACCGAGGGCGTCACCTTCGCCAAGGTGAACGTGGACGAAAACCCCGACGTGGCCATGGGCCTGGGCATCCAGGCTATCCCGACGCTGTTCCTGTTCAGGGACGGCAAGGCCGTGGACAAGGTGGTGGGTGTGCAGAGCAAGCAGGCCCTGAAGGCCATGATCGACCGCAACCGGTAATCCCCGGAACAACGGACAGGAGGATTCATTACCAGGGAGGGCGAGCGTATGTGTCAGGTTTCCGTGGACATACCCAACGAGGTTCTGTATGACACACACATGAGCGTTGCCGATGCGGCGGCTTTTGCCCGTCAGATGGTAGCGCTGGGATACTACATGGAGAACAACGTGTCAATAGGCTATTGCGCGAAAATCGCCGGCATGTCCGAGGAGGATTTCATTGGCTTCCTTGGCCGTTATGGCGTGGGCGTTTTTGATCACATGACGGAAGCGGACTTGGTGAGGGACATTGCCAATGCGTAAGGCTGTTGTGAACTCCACGCCGCTGATCGCCCTGGCAAAGGCGGACAAACTGGCGCTTCTGGGCCGCCTGTACGATCAGGTCATCATTCCCGAAGCTGTGTACAGGGAGGTCACCGAGAAGGACGACGTTGCCGCGCAGCGCATACAGGCGGCACGGGACTGGATCGACGTACAGCAAGGTTAACCCCGAGCTGGATCGCCGCATGTACCGCGCCAAGCTGCACGAAGGGGAGGTCGAAGTGATGCTCCTTGCCCAGCAGGTCTGTGCAGACGTGGTCATCATCGACGATGGCGCCCCACGCAAGACTGCGGCGTATCTGGGGTTGCCGCTGACGGGTACGCTCGGCATCCTGATCGCGGCAAAGCAACGCGGCCTGCTGGATGCAGTCATGCCTGTGGTGCAACAGATGGCGCAGAACGGAATGTTCTTTTCAAGCGAATTGAAGGCGGCGATTCGCAAATTGTCCGATGAGTGAAACCGACACTGCCCCTCGCTGATAAGGGGCACTGCCTGACTTTACGCACAATTTCCGATAAAAACATCACCCATGCTGTGAATTTATCGGAAATTGTGCTATACTTATTTTGGTATGCTGTGCGGTAATCCGCGCGCTGATATTTGAATCATGCGTTCGCCGGAGACGGGCGACGTATAATATACAGAATCAAAAAAATCCAAAGGAGGCTGTGTCTTGTCCAGAAAAAACAGAGAACCGAAACTGAAGATCATACCGCTGGGGGGGCTTGGCGAGATCGGCAAGAACCTGACGGTGCTTGAATATCAAAACGACATCATCGTGATCGACCTCGGAAGCATCTTCCCCAGGGAGGACATGCCCGGGGTGGACCTCGTCATCCCCGACACCAGCTATCTCGAGCACAACCGGGAGAAGATCCGGGGCTATTTCATCACCCACGGCCATGAGGACCACATCGGGGCGGTGCCCTATGTGCTGCGCAACCTGCCGGCCCCGGTCTACGGCACGAAGCTGACCCTGGCGCTGTGCGAGCATAAGCTGAAGGAGCACCGGCTGCAGAACGTGGCCCCGCTGAATGTTGTCACCGAGGGCGACGTCATCAAGGCAGGCTGCTTCTCGGTGGAGTTCATCCACGTGAACCACTCCATCGCCGGCGCCTGCGCCCTGGCCATCAGGACCCCGGTGGGCACCATCGTCCACACCGGCGACTTCAAGGTGGACTACACCCCCATGGACGGCGCGCCCATCAACCTGGGGCGCCTGGCCGAACTGGGGCAGGAGGGCGTGCTGGCCCTGCTGTGCGATTCCACCAACGCCGAGCGCCCGGGCTACACCATGTCTGAAAAGAAGGTGGCCGCCACCTTCAACGAGCTGTTCCAGCGGGCGGACGGCCGGGTGATCATCGCCATGTTCGCCAGCAACGTGCACCGCATCCAGTCGGTGGTGGATTGCTGCCAGAAGTTCCACCGCAAGATCTGCCTGATGGGGCGCAGCATGGTGAACGTGTCCAAGGTGGCCATGCAGCTGGGCTATTTGAAGATCCCCGACGGCATGCTGATCTCCGCCGAGGAGATCGACCGCTACCCCGACGAGCAGATCGCCGTGGTCACCACCGGCAGCCAGGGCGAGCCCATGAGCGGCCTGTCCCGCATGGCCTTCGCCGAGCACCGGAAGCTGGAGATCCGAGAGGACGACATGGTGATCATCTCGGCATCCCCGATTCCCGGAAACGAGAAGTCGGTCTCCCGGGTCATCAACCAGCTCATCCGCATCGGCGCGGGCGTGATCTACGACGCCCTGGCCGAGGTGCACACCTCCGGCCACGCCCGCCAGGAGGAGCTGAAGCTGATGCATTCGCTGATCAAGCCGAAGTTCTTCATCCCCGTGCACGGCGAATACCGCCACCTGTACCACCACGCGAACCTGGCGCTGTCGCTGGGTATGCCCCGTGACAACGTGCTGATGGTGGAGATCGGCGACGTGATCGAGTTGGGGCCCGATTCCCTGGACGTGACCGGCGTGGTGCCCAGCGGCTCGGTGCTGATCGACGGCCTGGGCATCGGCGACGTGGGCGCGGTGGTGCTGCGCGACCGTAAGCACCTGGCCGAGGACGGCCTGCTGATCGTGGTGATGGGCCTGGATCACGAGCTGGGCACGGTGGTCTCCGGGCCGGACATCATCAGCCGCGGCTTCGTGTACGTGCGGGAATCCGACGAGCTGGTGGAGGGCGCAAGGGCGGCCGCCATGCGGGCCATCGACGCCTTCGGCCCCATCGACGCCACCGACTGGAACCGGCTGAAGAACGACGTGCGAGAATCGGTGCAGCGGTACATCTACGACACCATCAAGCGCAACCCGATGATCCTGCCGATCATCGTGGAGATATAGGGAACAGGCAACGGGGAACAGGAATGGCATCTGCCGCCATCTCCCCTGTAGCGGCGGCGCCATCTCGTTCGCGGGGAGCGCGCGCGATTCCGCTTCGCCGATACCCTGCCGCCATGAATGCCATAAAACGGAGGTCACCATGAATCCATACGACCAGGCCCACGCGCTGGCGAAATCGCTGAAGGAAAGCGAGGAATACACCGAATACATGCGCCTGAAGCAGGTCGCCTATGACGACAGCACCAACAAGGCGCTGCTGGACGAATACAAGCGGCTGCAGTTCAGGATGCAGGCCAAGCTGGCCTCGGGGGAGAACATGCCCGAGGAGGATCTGCAGCGCCTGCAGCAGATCGGCGCGCTGTTGCAGTTCAACCCTGACGCCAGCGCCTACCTGATGGCGGAATTCCGCTTCCAGCGGATGCTGTCCGACATCTTCAAGATCCTGGCCGACGTGGCCGGCATCGACCTGGACATGCTGTCCCAGGGATAGACTGGCCTTGCTCGGCGTTAAACCCCGATGGGCGCGGGGAAACCTGTAGCGGCGGCGATTCGCCGCCATGCGTTCGACCGCGGCGACATCGTACCCCTTTGGAGGCTCAAATGGCAAAAAAGCGAAAGCGGCGGGGCGCGCGGCAGCGCAGGCCGCTGTTCCAGTCGGAAAAATACAGCATACAGGCCCTGCACGAGGACCGAGAGTACGGCATGTACTGGTATGCCTGGCTGTGGAAGATCGTCAGGCCCCTGCTGATCTTCCTGTGCGCCGTGCTGATGGTCACCGGCGTGGTGAAGGTGGGCTATGACCGCATCTACAACGCCTTCTTCGCCCCGGTGGAGAGGGACAACGCCGAGGTGGTCAATTTCCAGATCGACAGCGGCGAGACCGTCACCCAGATCGGCGAACGGCTCCAGCAGGCCAACCTGCTCCGGGACAGCCGGGTGTTCAAGTACATGGTGCAGTTCCGGGGCCTGACCAACGCCCTCAGCTACGGCACGTACAAGCTGTCCCCGGGCATGAACGCCGACGAGATCATCACCGAGCTGACCTCAGGCAGCCAGACCAACGAGCGGGTCATCACCATCGTGCCCGGCTGGACGGCGGAGGACATCGCCAATTACCTGGTCAGCGTCGGGGCGCTGGAGGACACCGGCGAGTTCCTGCGCCTGTGCAACGACGTGGACCGCTTCGTGGGCAGCAGCTACGCCCTGCGGGACGCCCAGAACAACGGCACGCTGGCTGGCCGAAAGTACGCCCTGGAGGGCTACCTGGCTCCGGACACCTACCGGATCTTCGTGTCCGCCACTGCCGAGAACATCATCCGCACGCTGCTGAACCAGCACAACAAGGTGGTGGACGGCGTGTTCTACGCTGACCACACCGAGTACTACACCGACGCGGAGGGCGCTTACCACGAGGTGGAAAAGTACGACAGCAGGCTGACCATGGACCAGACCGTCACGCTGGCCTCGATGATCGAGAAGGAAGCCGCTACCCGGGAGGACTACGCCCGTGTTTCCGCGGTGTTCCACAACCGGCTGGCCCAGGGCATGAAGCTGGAGAGCGACCCCACCGTGACCTACCTCTCGGGCGAGCACAAGCTGGCCCTGTCCGACGAGGAGATCGCCCAGCAGAACCCGTACAACACCTACTACGTGCCCGCGCTGCCCGCCGGACCCATCTGCAACCCGTCCGCCGCGGCGCTGGAGGCGGCCATGCTGCCGGACATGCAGTACATCAAGGACGGCTACCTCTACTTCTGCGCCACGGAGCCCAACTCCGGCAAGCTGGCCTTCTCCGTCTCCAAGGCGGAGCACGAGGCCAACGTGGCCCTGTACCGCCCGCTGTGGGAGGAATACGATCGCCAGCAGGCGTTGAAGCAGGGGCAACAATAGTCACGAATCGACAAAAACCGCATAGAATGTAGGGCAGACTTCCCATCATCAAGGAGGTAAGCCCTATGTTTTTGCCCGAATTGCTGCTGTGGCTGTCGAAAAGCGGCTGGCTGATGCTGCTGCACCTCAGCGCCCGGTCATCCTTCCCCAAGCCCCTGGCCCCGGAGGAGGAGGCCGCGCTGCTGGCGCGGCTACAAACCGGGGACGCCGACGCCGCCAACGCCCTGATCGAGCACAACCTGCGGCTGGTGGC